>DATBUB010000093.1:0-6475 GCA_036516555.1 Bacillaceae bacterium | reverse complement strand
ACATCTGACTGGATGGAAATCGAGAAACAAAGAGGGATATCGGTAACCTCTTCTGTTATGCAATTTGAATATAGCGGATTCCGCGTCAACATTCTTGATACACCGGGGCACCAGGATTTCAGTGAAGACACATACAGGACTTTGATGGCCGTAGACAGCGCTGTCATGATCATTGATTCGGCAAAAGGAATTGAGGAACAGACCCTTAAGCTTTTCAAGGTCTGCCGAATGAGGGGAATCCCCATTTTCACCTTCATCAATAAGCTGGATCGTCAGGGAAGACCTCCGCTGGAGCTTCTTGCAGAGCTGGAAGAAGTACTGGGGATTGAGTCATACCCCATGAATTGGCCCATCGGCATGGGAAAAGAATTTTTCGGCATCTATGACCGTCATCATAAGCGTATTGAGACGTTCAGGCAGGAAGGTGCCGAGCGCTTCCTGGAATTGGATGGGAATGGAGAGTTGGCAGGCGATCACCCTTTGAAACAATCCGATTTGTACGCCCAGGCCCTGGAAGAGAATATGCTTCTTGATGAAGCGGGTAATGAATTCTCCGTTGAAAAAATCAAGAACGGAACGTTGACACCCGTTTTCTTCGGCAGTGCACTTACCAATTTCGGAGTACAGACCTTCCTTGAAACGTATTTGCAGTTTGCACCGCCACCGCAGCCGAGGAATTCAAGCGAAGGCGAGATTGAACCGTCTTCTGATGGTTTTTCGGGCTTTGTATTTAAAATACAGGCCAACATGAATCCCGCCCACCGTGACCGGATTGCCTTCATCCGTATTTGTTCAGGCAAGTTTGAACGCGGTATGGCCGTGACGCTTGCCAGGACGGGGAAACAAATCAAATTATCCCAATCAACGCAATTTCTTGCAGATGACAGAAGCACCGTCAATGCAGCCGTCAGCGGGGATATTATCGGTATATATGATACAGGGACGTACCAAATCGGAGATACTCTGGCTGAAGGCAAGAAGGTCATCCATTATGAGAGACTTCCGCAGTTCACGCCTGAATTGTTTGTCAGGGTGTCCGCTAAAAACGTCATGAAGCAAAAAAGCTTTCATAAAGGAATCCATCAGCTTGTTCAGGAAGGCGCCATCCAGCTGTTCAAAACCTACCGGATGGAAGATTATATACTTGGAGCGGTGGGGCAGCTTCAGTTCGAAGTCTTTGAACATCGCATGAAGAATGAGTACAATTCGGATGTCTTGATGGAATCAATCGGTTCTAAAATTGCCAGATGGATTGAAAACGATAAGATTGATGAGTCCCTGTCGAGCCAGCGAAGCCTATTGGTAAAGGATCGCTTTGACAAACCGCTCTTTTTGTTTGAAAACGAATTTGCCCTGCGGTGGTTCCAGGAGAAAAATCCTGATATCATTCTGTCAAATCCAATGGAAGTGGATTAATATGATGAACGTCCTCTTGCTGGAGGGCGTTCTTTACATCAAATACCATTGAAATGCGGATGCATTGGAAATAATCTATAAACAGCTTATCGCTTTTATTGTTTTACTGGAGGACTGCAGCATGTTTCAAATGAAACCGGCTTATTCACCGACTCTGTGGGAGGCTTATGGAGTCATTATTCTTATTCTTTGCGTAATCAGTTCGAGCATTATTTTTGCGGGATCTGTTCCTCATATTCCGCTCTTGGCGTCCATCGTTCTCTTGATTTTTTATGGGAAGATGAAAAAAGTCCCCTTCAAACAGTTGGAAGCGGGCATCGCGGAAGGTGCCAGATCGGGCATGGGGGCCATTTTTCTTTTCTTCTTCATCGGTTTGCTCATATCGGCTTGGATGATGAGCGGTACCATTCCGTTGTTGATTTATACAGGATTCGAGCTTGTCACACCCCAATTTTTCTATGCCATCGTGTTTATTGCCACATCCATCATCGGCATTTGCATCGGCAGCTCGTTAACCACAGCAGCTACTGTGGGGGTAGCTTTCATCGGGATTGCCTCTGCGATGGAGGCTTCATTGGCCATAACGGCAGGGGCCATAGTGTCTGGCGCTTTTTTCGGTGATAAAATGTCCCCGCTTTCGGATACGACCAATTTGGCATCAGCCATGTTGGATGTAGATTTATTTGAACATATCCGGAATATGGGCTGGACAACCATCCCGGCATTTGCGGCATCCCTTCTATTGTTCGGCATATTGTCACCTGAAATTTCCGCTGCAGAGTTTGACAAAATGGCGAAATTTCAAGAAGCGCTTGTAAATACGGGGCTCATTCATTGGTACGGAATTCTTCCGCTGGCACTTCTGCTTGCCATGATCATATGGAAAGTCCCGGCACTCATTTCATTGGCCGGGAGCAGTATCGTGGCAGTGGGTCTTTCTTACCTTCACAGTCCGCTGCCGGCAGCAAAGGCATTGGGAATTTTGTTCAGCGGATATGTTTCAGAGACCGGATCCAAAGAAATGGACGCCCTTCTTACCAGAGGAGGGGTGGAGAGCATGATGTTTACAATAGGCATCGTCATACTTGCCCTGAGCATGGGGGGCCTGCTGTTTGTTCTGGGAATTGTCCCGAAACTCTTGTCATCCATTGAAAGCATGCTTAAAAGGGCAGCATCTGTCATAACGGCAAGCGCCTTGTGCGCAGTCGGAATCAACACCATCATCGGTGAGCAATATCTTTCCATATTATTGACAGGGGAGGCCTTTCAGCCGCAGTTCAAAAAAGTGGGACTGGCCAACAAGAATCTCTCCAGGGTTCTTGAAGATGCGGGAACCGTGGTCAACCCTCTCGTTCCGTGGAGCATATGCGGAGCTTATTTGACAAGTGTGCTGGGAGTCCATACGCTGGAATATCTTCCGTTTGCTTTCTTTTGCCTGTTGTCTCCCGTCCTTACTGTTGTGTTCGGTTATACAGGGAAAACTCTCACATATATAAAATAAGGGAAAGTACAGCATCCAAACGGTGCTGTACTTTTTTAAGATTTGACAAATTTGTGTAGGTCGCGTTTAGATGAAACATTCCTCTCTTCTGTACGTATAATCAACAGGAAAAGATTGTTATAATGAATTATCCAGGACGATTTGAACCGAAAGGAGTACATAGAGTGAAATTAAGTAATTTTTCTATAAAGAGACCGGTCTTCACACTGGTGACTATGTTTCTTGTCATCATACTGGGTGTTGTCTCCCTGATGAAGATCCCCTTAAAACTCATCCCAGAAATTAACCCTCCCATTGCCGTGGTCGCGACCACCTACCAGGGGGCGAGCCCGGAAGAAGTGACGGACAAGGTGACGAGGCCCCTGGAGGCCAATTTGGCTGCATTGCCAGGGATCAAAAATGTCCAATCCTTTTCAGAGGAAGGATCCAGCCTCATCGTTCTGGAATTTTCGTGGACGACTTCCATCGATGATATCCAAAATGATGTTCTTCAGCGGATCGATCAAACTCCGGTTCCCTCAGATGCCGGGAAACCAAGATTTATGAAGTTCGATCCGTCACAGTTTCCTGTTATTCAGCTTTCTCTCAAAACAGATGCAGATGAAGAAACATTAAGGAAATTATCCGATCAATTAAATACGGAGCTGACTAGGGTTGAAGGGGTGGCAAATGTCAATGTTTCCGGTACCCTGATTGAAGAGATCCGGATTACGCTGGAACAGGATAAGCTGAAAGAACATCATCTTTCCCAATCGGATATTGTAGGAATCATACAGGCCAACAACGTATCTATGCCAGGTGAAACGGTATTAACCGAAGGCAAGGAGCTGACAACCCGCATCATCAGCACCATTCAGTCGGCTGAAGAAATTGGTGAGCTCACGGTTGGTGTCAATCCGCTGACCGGTGCGAAAATTAAAATAAATGATGTTGCAGAAGTCAAACAGCAAAGGCAGCAGGAACGCAGCATCACCCGAACTGATGAAAAACCGTCAGTGCTGATGAGTGTGCTGCAGGAATCGGATGCCAATACGGCTCAAGTATCCCAGAAGTTTCAGGAGGAATTGAAGGAGCTTCTAAAAAAGGATCAGTATAAGGATATCCATTCAGATGTCCTGTTCGACCAAGGAGATTACATACGTATGGCAATCGGCAATATTGCTACTTCGCTGCTGTTGGGCGGAGCTTTGGCCATGCTGGTTCTGTTTTTATTCCTGCGCAACGTCAAAAGCCCTCTTATCATTGGGGTGGCCATTCCCTATTCGGTTATTGTCACTTTTGTCCTTATGTATTTTGCTGATTTTGCATTGAATATCATGACGCTGGGCGCTTTGGCCCTTGGTATCGGAATGCTTGTTGATAACGCCATTGTTGTCATCGAAAATATTTATCGTCATTTGTCCATGGGGAAAGAGCCTAAAGAAGCGGCCAGGGACGGGGCAAAAGAAGTGGCGGGCGCCATCACAGCCTCCACTCTCACAACCATTGCGGTATTCCTGCCTGTCGTTTTCATAAGCGGACTTTTGGGGCAGCTGTTCAAAGAATTTGCACTGACCATATCATTCAGTCTGTTTGCTTCCCTGGTAGTGGCACTTACGGTAATCCCGATGCTTGCCAGCAGGCTGCTGAAACAAGTTCCGGGCAATTATGAGGCCAAGCGGAGAAGGTCAAAATCCATCCGGATGCTTGACAGGTCCATCCGATGGTCTTTAAAACATCGGTTTATTGTGCTCTTGTTTTCCATCCTGCTCTTTGTTGGCGGAGCTTTTGGACTTACCACTGTAGGGATGCAATTTTTGCCTCCGACGGATGAAGGCTTTTTCAGCATCAATGTGAAGCTTGAAAATGGCGCAGCTTTGTCGGAAACCGAAAAAGTGGTGGACGCACTGGAAAAGGAAATTCAAAAAGAAAAGATTGTGGATGTGTATGTCAGCCTGATCGGTTCAACACAGGAGTCGTCTTTCCAAGGCAATGGCAAGCCTAATACAGCGGAGTTGTATATTAAGCTTAAGCCTCTGGACAGCAGGGAGGAGTCCCTATTTGAATTTGTCGACAGGATGAAGCCTGCACTTGAAAAGCAGGCGAAAAATGTCCATTCCGATGCTGAAGTTTCCTTTAATGTACAGGCCGCTTCCGGCATTACTCCTCAAACCCTGTCCTTTTATGTAAGTGATACAAACAAAAAGAGGCTTGATGAGAGTGCAGATAAAATTCAGGATGCCCTCTCAGATTTGAACCACATCACTGCCGTGGGGACCAGTACGGCTGACCGGGTGGATGAAGTCCAAATTAAGGTGGACAGGGAAAAAGCCTTTAATGAAGGGCTGGCTCCTGCACAGATTGCTTCGGCGGTAAATGATGTAACAAGGGGTGTGCAGGCTTCTCAGCTGTTAAATGAGGAATCGGAGATCCTTTCGGTCTTTGTTGAGTATGATGAAGATGTAACGAGAAATCTTGACAGATTAAAAACATTGCTGCTTAAAAAACCGGACGGAACCTATACGGAGTTAGGCAGTGTTGCCGATATTGAGGTTGGGAGCGGCCCTGTTCAAGTCCAAAGGGTCAATCAGCAGGACTCTGTGGAATTTACCTTGAAATACGATACCGGAACCAACGCAGGCGATATGTCTAATGCCGTGAATCAAGCTATTGCTGATCTGAAGCTTCCGGATGAGACTGATATCTCCTTCAGCGGTGAAACAGAGCTGCTGGAAGACTCAATCAATGACATGATCATGGCTTTTGTACTTGCAATCGTCCTGATTTATATTGTCATGGCGGCACAATTTGAATCATTCAAGTATCCGTTTGTCATCATGTTCACTGTTCCGCTTATGGTCATTGGTGTAGCCATAGCTTTGACAGCGGCAAAGATGCCGCTCAGCATTCCGGCTGCGATAGGCATCATTATACTTGCGGGCATCGTAGTGAATAATGCCATTGTAATCGTGGATTATATCAACCAGCGCAAACAGGCTGGCCTGACAAGTTTTGATGCGCTTGTGGAGTCTGTAAAAGACCGTGCACGCCCCATCCTGATGACGGCATTAACCACCATCTTGGGTCTTGTGCCTCTGGCTTTAGGAATCGGTGAAGGAACCGAAATGAACCAGCCGATGGGTGTGGCCGTCATCGGGGGACTGGTCAGCAGCACGTTCCTGACCCTGTTCGTGATTCCGGTTGTCTACAGTCTCTTTGATCCGGAAACGAGGAAAATGAATAAACGAATAAAGAAGGCTTAGGTTTTTTTGAAAAGTGGGCAAAAACGGTTGCACTGTTAAAGACCATCAGATATAATGGAGACAAACATCGTATATTTTGACTTGTAGTCAAAGGGGAGTAGCGTCAGGCGAGGTGATCGCCTGAAACAAAGTCGTCATTTCGTGAAGCAATTCACCGGCTTTGTTGGCATATCAATTGTCCAGCAAGACCTTTGCCCAATCGGCAAAGGTCTTTTTGTGTGGATGAAGGACTTTCACCAGGAATCTTTGCCGATAGAGATGTTCATACTGATATTGGAGGGATTTTTGGTGGAAATGTCTATGTTGTTGGAGTACG
>DATBUB010000092.1:0-8359 GCA_036516555.1 Bacillaceae bacterium | reverse complement strand
CGTGCACAGCACAACGATTCAGTTGGCCCGACAAAAGGGGGAGTTCGTTTCCATCCGGAAGTTTCAGAGGAAGAAGTTAAAGCGATGTCCATGTGGATGAGCATCAAATGCGGTATCGTCAATCTTCCTTACGGCGGCGGAAAAGGCGGAATCATTTGTGACCCGCGTACAATGTCTATGGGTGAAATTGAGCGTCTCAGCCGCGGTTATGTACGGGCAATCAGCCAGATTGTCGGACCGACCAAAGACATACCGGCGCCTGATGTATATACCAACTCCCAAATCATGGCTTGGATGATGGATGAGTACAGCCGTCTCCGCGAAAATGATTCTCCTGGGTTCATTACTGGTAAACCAATCGTCCTTGGCGGATCGCAAGGAAGAGAAAAAGCGACTGCACAAGGTGTAACCATTTGTATAGAAGAAGCCGCTAAAAAACGCGGTCTTGATTTGAAGGACGCAAGAATCGTCATTCAGGGATTTGGAAACGCAGGAAGCTTCCTGTCCAAGTTCCTTTACGACGCAGGAGCGAAAATCGTGGGAATTTCGGATGCATACGGTGCCCTGCATGATCCAAACGGTCTGGATATCGATTATCTGCTGGACCGCAGGGACAGTTTCGGAACCGTTACAACATTATTTGAAAACACCATTACAAACAAAGAATTGTTTGAATTGGATTGCGATATCATTGTACCAGCTGCGGTTGCAAACCAAATCACAGCGGAAAATGCACCAAATATCAAAGCTTCCATTGTTGTGGAAGCAGCCAACGGCCCTACAACAGAGGAAGCAACACGCATTCTTACTGAACGCGGAATCCTGCTTGTACCAGACGTTCTTGCAAGTGCCGGCGGTGTAACTGTCTCCTATTTTGAATGGGTACAGAACAACCAGGGTTACTACTGGACAGAAGATGAAGTCAATGAAAAGCTTCGCGCAAAACTTGTGGAAGCATTCGAAAATGTATACAGCACGGCTGAAAGCCGCAGGGTCAACATGCGACTGGCTGCCTATATGGTGGGCATGCGAAATGTCGCTGAAGCTTCTCACTTCAGGGGCTGGGTATAAGAATCAAAGGAAACAGGGCTGATGTGTTCAGTCCTGTTTTTTTTGCCCAAAAAATAAAAAATGCTGTCTGTTATGATTTCCAGACAGCATCTTTACGTGAGGACCCCTTTACACCAAGCCCTCATGATTCTTTTCCCAGCAGGTCAAAAAAACCCGGAACCGAAGCCGGCTCATTTTCTTTTATTTTTTTTATGAGTTTTTCCTTTAACTCTTGCTCAAGATCTTCCCGATGCTGCACATCCGTCTCCCTTAGGGATTTCTTAATCTTTGGAGTCAAGATATCCAGCATCAATTCCATATTGCACTTTTCCTCCACTTTCTTCACGCCTTTCTTCTCCTCGTCACAGTGTCTGACAGCAAATGAATGGAATGCTCCAACGACTCCAGTTTCTTTTCGAAACGGTGCAGCAAATAAATCGTGACAACGATCGGGAATCCCAGATTACTGACCAGGGTGACGAAATTGATTCCATCAAACATGATAATCCCTCCTCAGTTTTAGCAAAGCATTGTTCCTGGTTTTTGAAACCGCTTGCTGGGAAACGTTTAATTTGGCTGCAATTTCGATATCTTTCATTTCCTCGACAATCGACCAATACAGCACTTCCTTCTGTCTTTCGGTCAATTTCCGAACTGCTTTGTTAAGCGTAGGATCTTGAATATGGTCTTCCAGCCGGCAGGAGGCAGATGATTCGTGATTTGAGTGGTCATCGGCCAGATATTGAGAGAATACAAGATGTTCGTCTGCCGGGTTTACGGAGTTGTCCAATACAAGCTTGTAGCGCTTATAGTGCTTCCGTATCTTGGCATCGAATTTTTTGGCTTCAAAGTGGATGATTTTGGACAGGTAGGATATCATACGGACTTCGTAGTAAAAATCGGCAAATCGCTTGTTCAGCAACTCTTTTGTTTCAGGGGAAGGCTGTCGGCAGTAATCGTCATACAATTTCCTGTTGTCGCCCTTATTCAGGAAGTTCAGAAGCAAAGGGTTTGTAATCATGTTTTTGTTATCTGTCATTCAATTCCCCCTTTCACAGAATGAAACATACATTCGCTTTTTTGTGAAAAAAAAGAGTGAAATAGAGATGTCTTTATTGAATAAAGGGAAAGAGGCAGGTCTTAAAACAACCCAAAATTTCAATTTAGTACTATTATAATGATGATTTCTGTTAAAAAAAAGATTGTTTTTCAAAAATAGTAATTTATACTTATTTTTTCCCCCAGCCCATTGGCACGGTCAAACAGATTCCAGGTGTATCGTTTTCTTGAAAAACATTCATTCTTCCGTTACAGTGGAAGCATACTATGGTGAGTTGATCATGACCTGGAGGGAAAACGTGATGGGACATATCCAATTTGATTATTCAAAAGCATTGGCTTTCTTTGGAGAGCATGAAATTACATACCTGCAGGGTGCTGTTGAGGCAGCGCATAACCATCTGCACAACGGGACAGGAGCGGGAAACGACTTTCTTGGCTGGATCGATCTTCCGGAAACATTTGACCGTGAAGAATTTTCCCGCATCCAAAAAGCCGCGGAGAAAATAAAGGGCGACAGCGATGTCTTGCTTGTCATCGGGATCGGCGGTTCGTATTTAGGCGCGCGTGCTGCCATAGAGATGCTGAACCACAGCTTTTACAATGCCTTGCCGAGAGAGAAGAGGAAGACGCCTCAAATCCTGTTTGTCGGCAATAATATAAGCTCCACCTATATGGCCGACTTGATAGATCTCCTGGATGGCAGAGACTTTTCGATCAACGTGATCTCCAAGTCGGGAACGACCACGGAGCCGGCCCTTGCCTTCCGTATATTCCGCAAGCTGATGGAGGAAAAATACGGTAAGGAAGAATCAAAAGGCCGTATTTATGCAACCACGGACCGTTCAAAAGGAGCGTTGAAAACGCTGGCGGACGAGGAAGGGTATGAAACCTTCGTCATTCCTGACGATGTAGGGGGACGCTATTCTGTGCTGACCGCGGTTGGGCTATTGCCGATTGCCGTAAGCGGAGCAGATATTGATGAAATGATGAAAGGAGCCAACCAGGCCCGTCATGATTATGGCAGCGCCGACCTTAAAAAGAATGAAGCCTACCAATATGCGGCCGTACGCAACCTTCTCTACAATAAAGGAAAAACCATTGAAATGCTGATTAACTATGAACCGGGTCTGCAATATTTCGCTGAATGGTGGAAACAGCTCTTTGGCGAAAGCGAAGGAAAAGACCAAAAGGGAATATTCCCAGCATCAGCCAATTTTTCAACCGATCTTCACTCTCTGGGACAGTATGTCCAGGAGGGGAGAAGGGATTTGTTTGAAACGGTCATCAAAGTGGCCAAGCCTCGCCATGAGCTGGCCATTGAGAAGGAAGCTGAAGATCTGGACGGACTCAATTATCTTGAAGGAAAAACAGTTGGCTTTGTGAATGACAAGGCATTTGAGGGAACACTGCTGGCCCATACCGATGGGGGAGTCCCCAACTTGGTCTTGGAAATCCCGGCAATGGATGCGTACACATTCGGGTATCTTGTCTATTTCTTTGAGAAGGCATGTGCCATAAGCGGTTACCTCCTTGGAGTCAATCCGTTCGACCAGCCGGGAGTGGAAGCATATAAAGTTAATATGTTTGCCTTGCTTGGCAAACCTGGATATGAAGAGAAGAAAGCTGAATTGGAAAAACGCTTATAAAGACTGTATAAGAACTCCCTGGTTTGGGGGGTTCTTTTTTTTGTGAATAGCCTTTCCATACAATGGGACAATAAGTGAAAACACTTGGGAGGGAAAGGAATGATTCAAATTGATTCGGCCATTGAAGGCCGGCAGTACAATTTGCACGCACTTGAACAGCTATTAAAGCCGCGGGGCTTTGTCATCGGCGGAAACTGGGATTATGACAAAGGTTTTTTTGATTATAAAATGGCCGATGATGAAGGCTACCAGTTTCTCCGGATACCGTTTACAGCTGTTGAAGGTCAGTTGGATGCAAGGGGCGCCATCGTCCAATTGGGCAAGCCGTTTGTGCTTGCTCATGTCTATCAAGAGGGCCTGGATGACCTGGCAGACAGCAGCAATCTCAGCGCCCCGGTCAACCAATTTTCCGAGCCGAAGGACAAGGATGGCTCTGTTGACAATCAATACGTGGCCATGGGCCAGGACCTGGTAAAAGAAGTGGAGGCCATGCTGACCTTTTAATCAGAGATGACCAAAAGCTTATCGTCTTCCGATATGTGCAAGGACAGGGGGGGATTCACCATGGTTTCCTCTCCTTTTTTGATTCCAAGCAGCAGCTTTCTGTCATCGAGCATGTGAATACAAAGTTCGTGAAATGTTTTCCCGGCCCATTCAGGATCTGCCGACATATATTGGAGGCTGCCGCCTTTTAAATGGTTCAGCATGGACAGGATGGTATCCGAGATTCCGTGGGAAACAAGGCTGTTGATCATAATATAGCTTGTCTGCCTGTTCGTCTGGATCACTTCATCGGCGCCAGCTCTTTTTGCGTTGGCCATTTGTTCGTTTCTCAGGATTTCGGCCACGCAGTATACATTTTGTTTTAATCCTTTGGCGGCAAGCAGAGTCATGATCGTATGCATATCCGCCTGCACTTCATTTTTGTTTTGATCGGCAGTGATCAGCAAATAGTCCGCTTCCTGGACATTGGCTCTCTTCAGTTCTGCATCAATATAGGGCCTTCCTTTGATGAAATGGATTCGATGGTCGGAATATGGATTTTGGTCCAATGTCGAGTCAATCAAGACAATTGGCCTTTTATGACCGAGTGCTTTCAGCTGATTGATGACCTCTTTCGAACGTTCATTCCATCCGACAATGACGATATGTCCCTTGCTGCTGCAGGCTTTTTTGCCGTCCATCAGAGCATTCTGATTGGTAACGGTGGCGGATGACAGAGAGACAAAATAGGCCGATAGAACTCCAGCACCGGTCAAAATCAAAAAAACACCAACCATTCGACCCTTTGCGGTTTCCGGTGAAAAGTCACCGTATCCGACTGTAGACATTGTGACAATTGCCCACCAAATACCGTCCTGGATGGTCGGAAAACCATCAGGCTCCACAATATGAATCGCTGTTCCAAACAAGATGGTCAAAATCAGTGCCAAAAATAGAATCCTCCATAATAATGGCCACCGCAGAAAAAATTGATACAGGTGATACATCAGTCGTCCATTCCTCCTTTTGCCCATTGTTATCATTATCACCTGCAAGGAGGAATGACAAACTTTTCCTCAGTCATATTTTTGACAAAGGGAACATACATTCTATAAAATAGAGGTATAAAAAGTTGAAGGAGGGCTTTGAATGAGACCCAAATTATTGGAGGCTGCACGTTCGGGAGAGTTGCTGGAGATGATTTACTTATCTGAGCAAGGTGAAATAAGCCAGCGTAAAGTCAAGGTTTTGGCTGTGTACCCGCATTCATTCAGGGCCTTCTGCCGTCTGCGCGGGGATCAGCGGGTGTTCAAGCTTGAGAATGTATTGTCTATGAGACCGGTCCGAAGAGGATGGAGAAGGGGTGCTTGAAGATTGATGAATAGAAGAAAAAACCCCAAAAGACTCAGCTTTTGGGGTTTCATACTTTCCATTCAGATTTATAGGTCATCTAAATCAGCGGTATCACTGCCGCCACCGCCGCCACCGCCACCACCGCCGCCACCATCACCGATGATGATGGCTTTAATGTCACGGCAGTCAACGACCAGTGTTCTATTGCCCATCGTCCTAAATCTTGCACAGCATGTTCTATTATTAATGTCTAAGAAGGTTACACGCCTGAAGTCTCCGCCGCCAACTCCGTCTGTCGAAATTCTTACTACTGTCTCTGTTGTCAGCCCCCTCAATTGCTCACAAGCACAGCCCTTGCAGCGCTTATGTTTGTCGTCATGTTTGTCTTTGTCATCTCGGCCTCCGCATCCGCAGTCATGGTCGTCATGGTCATGGCGTTTGCCGTGGTCACAGTCATGGCGTTTGCCGTGGTCACGGTCATGGTCATCATCATGGTCGTTGCATCGGCCTCTTCCCCCTACCTCCTGGCAACGGCAGATTAGAACATCTCTTCTTCTGCGCCTGCGGGAAACTCCGCCAACTTCATCCATGAAATCATCTTCGTAGTACACATACATCACTCCTTCTATTATTAAAAAGGCTTTTTCCCTTTTGTTAATAGGATATTGATTCAGCGGCTTCTCTGTATGGACGAAGTGACTGATGAAAATGAACATTTTTGTCCCAGAAAAAGTCTGGCTCCCTCATTGAGGAGCCAGACTTTATATTGTAGCATTTAGTTGTATGATTTGTGGAAGGGGTTTTCAGTCGCCGAATCTGTCCAGACGGAAGCAAATGAAGGCATCCCTGTTGCGTCTGCGACGGCGGTCACGCTCGCCCAAAACGTCTCCATCATGATCGTCGAAATCTCCTCTTACATCTCCGCAGCGATGATCATCGTCACGGTCGCCAATGCCCCCGATTTCCCTGCATCTGCATATCAGCCTTCTCCTGCGGCGCCTGCGTCCAGCACCTAATACATCATCATTAAAATCGTCTTCAAACCACATATAGACTCATCTCTCCTTTAGCTTTTTAAAGCCGGCCAGCTTTGTTAGTAATATATTGTTCGGGGAGCGATTTTGTTTGGACAAACCGTCTGATGAAAACGAACATTTTAACAAAAAAAAAGACAGAGCACTAAAGCTCTGTCCAGATTGTTGACAAACAGGATCCGAGTGAGGTTAATCGGATGCATTTTTGTTGTTTCATTCATGTCTTTTTTTTGTTATAGGTTGGGGTTGATACCTTATCAGGACAGATGTTGGCTGAACCGGTTACCAATAGAGTGGATAGGTGACAGGGGGACAGGCCATTTGCTGAAAAATGGGCACCAATTCAGCCTATTGGTGCCCGGAAACAGCTCCAGCAAAGGTAATCGGTTACCAATGGGCCGGAGTTACCTGTGACAGAGCCCTCAGCTATGTCCTTTAATGTCAGTTCTCCTCCGGTGTCATTAAATGAAGCGGAGGAGGCACCAGCCATCCTTTTTCCTTGTTCAGTTTCAGCAGCTTTGCGCCAAGCTGTGCCCTATTCATATGGAACTGGCCAAACATCATGCCGATGTCTTCCCGGATTGAATTTCCAATCATCGTGCTGCAGGCAACAAGCCCTGCGGCTGAATCGGCTGACATCGCCGCCCCGATTTCTTGATCCAGCATCCTGGCACCTGCCGGAATATCCTCCAGGTTGGCTCCAGGACGCTCTGGCGGAGATGGAGGGAGTGCCACTCCATTCACTTTCAGAAGTTCTTCAATCTGTTGGTTTTCATTTTTGATTAGATGAATGGCTTCTTCCATAAGCTCTTTTAAATCACCATCTCCAGCATGGTTGATCGCAGTTTGGTAACCCGCCAGCTTCCCTTTTCCCGCCATAAGGAAGGACCAGGCGCCATACACTTCTCCGTAATGCATCGGTTCATTTTGAGGACTGCCGCTTAAGATTCCCATGTGCGTTGCTCCTTTTGCATTTTTTTGTTGCTATTAGACGCTACGAGGTTTAGTCTTTGACTAAAATGAAAAGATATTCAGCTTTTGGCAACAAAGTGTGTCTTGAATTCACACTGGCAGAAGGCACAAGGAAAGCAGGGGGCACCTTTGTTGTTTTTATTGGTTTGTAGGCAATTGTGGTATAATAAAGTGATGCGAACTGTCTTTAATTACAAGGAAAGAAGGAACGAACATGGAATTGGCAACAACAATTTTTGGGATTACCGTTACATCTGCTGCCATGATTGCTTTGCTTAAAATCATAGCAATTGACATTGTGCTCTCTGGAGATAATGCGATTGTGATTGCCATGGCCACTAGAAATCTCCCAGTTGAACAGCGGAACAAAGCTATCTTTTGGGGGACGGCGGGTGCTGTCATTTTACGGATCTTGTTCGCCATCATCATTGTATGGCTTTTGAAGATTCCCTATGTAAATATTATCGGAGGCCTTCTCCTTCTCTGGATCGCCTTTAAGGTGCTGGTCGGTGAAGAAGAAGAAGCCCATATTTCTGCACAAAGCGGTTTATCGAAAGCAATTGGAACCATCATTCTGGCGGATGCCGTGATGAGCCTCGATAATGTAGTGGCAGTGGCTGGTGCGGCCAACGGGCATGTATTCATGATTGCGCTTGGAGTTGCCATAAGCATTCCCATCATGATTTTTGGCTCGAAATTCATTGTGAAAGCGATGGAGAAGTATGGATGGATTGCTTATGTGGGTTCGGGAATCCTTGC
>DATBUB010000091.1:0-7598 GCA_036516555.1 Bacillaceae bacterium | reverse complement strand
GCTTTCAGCACGGCAGCCTTCACTTCTTCTTTCAACTTCAGCTGAATTTGCTCAACGATATTCATGGCTTGACTGGGTCCTCCTTGTAATCGATCTGCATTTCGTAATGTCCAGCAGGTGACCCCTGCATGGATAAATCATAAAGCAGGCTGAACCTGCCTTCGCATGTATGTTCACTTTGCCGGTGTATCATCCGCTGTGTGCGGGTGGACAGATGAAGGCTGCCGAACGGGCTGTCATGAGAGCCTCCCATTTCTTCCGATAGCCTGAACCTCAAACGCATTTTGATTGCACCGGTGCGCATAATCAAGGCTTCCTCTCCGGTTATTTTCACAACAGTGTGGATGGTCCCCTCTTCCTGGACTTCATCATATTTGAGATATACTGTATCCCCTTTTTGATAATGCCGGCCAAACACGACCAGTTCAAAGGCCTCTTCTTCGCCCTCCTGGCGGACCTTTGTCAAAAGATGGATCTTGACCGGAGTCTGGGTATCCTCTGTCAACGCCACCACACCCTTTATATGTACTGTAACTTATATATTATAGAAAAAGTCGGAACGGAAGTCCATGTACAGATTTTTGTATTCCTACTATTATAGATTTCGGGCGTTCTGATTTCAATCCGTCCAGTGCGGAATTTTTTTGCAAGTTGGAAATTGACCCTTTATTTCCCACTTGGAGGTGCTATAATGAATCGATGAATGATTTAGGGAGTAGATTTCGACATGTTTTGGGAATTGGCGATCAATTTTTGTGTACTTTTTACTTTTACCGTGTTATCTTTTTGGCCCTTTCAGAAAAAGGTGCGGCTCCACGTTCCTTTTCCGGCATTGCATCCCTACGCCATCGGGATGATGAGCGGCATAGCCGGGGTTGTTCTGATGCAAACCTCGGTCGGGATTACAGATGACATTATCGTGGATGCCCGTTCTGTGGCAATTGTCGTTTCCGGTATTTTCGGCGGTCCCGTAGCCTCCTTCATGAGTGCCGCACTGATCGGCTCAGCAAGGGTCTTTTTTTATGGTGTCACTCCGACATCATGGATAGCCGGGCTGCATGTGGTGTTTGAGGGGGCTGTCATTGCGCTTGTCATGCTGAAAAAGCCGATGACCTTCCGAAATGCCCCATTGTACTTTCTGTATGTGACCCTTCAAACATCAGTGATTTTAATGTATTTGCTGGGTGTAAGCTGGGGCTCTTTCGTTAATACAGGCTTTTATATTTTGTATACGGCGATAGCGTTCTTCACCACCCTTTTTATTTTGCGTGAAATGAATACGCACTTCATTAAATTGGGACAGATTGAGGAAATGTCGGAGACCGATTTTTTGACAGGGTTGAACAACAACAGAAAGTTTCAGGAAACATCAAAGAATCTTTGCGGTCCCGGGAAAGGGGCTTTCTCGCTGTTGCTGCTCGACATCGATCACTTTAAAAAGGTGAATGATACATACGGCCACCCTATTGGAGACGAGGTCTTAATGGAGCTGGCGGCAAGGCTGCAGAAATCGGTCCTCATCTATGACGGCATTGTTTCCAGGAATGGCGGAGAGGAATTTTCCATCCTTTTGCCGGGGATGGAAAAGCCAGAAGCGATGAGGCTGGCGGAAAAAGTCCGGAAAGTGGTGTCGAGCCATCCTTTTTCGGTGACAGGCGGACACATGCTGCCGATAACGGTTTCCGTAGGAATCGGCACGTATCCAATAAATGGCACGGATATTCAGAAGCTCTACAACGAAGCGGACGTGGCCATGTATACGGCAAAGGAAACCGGAAGGAACAGGGTCGTCCATATTGATGATGCAAAAAAAGTGCTGCCTGCATGAAGATTGCCGGCAGCACTTTTTGCATTTCACCGATTTATTTTACAAAACCCAGAAGCATTTCCCTAAGCAGCTTGCTTGCCGTGTTGGCGGTCTGCTCAGAGTGGTCGTAAACCGGTGAGACTTCCACAAGGTCTGCCCCCACCACGTTGACGGATGACCGTGCGATTTCATGAATGGAAGCAAGCAGTTCCTTCGATGTGATGCCGCCGGCGTCGACTGTTCCTGTCCCAGGCGCATGGGCGGGATCCAGGACATCGATGTCGATGGTTACGTAAACGGGACGTCCCGCCAGCCCAGGAAGAATTTCCTTAAGCGGTTCAAGCACCTCAAACTTGGAGATGTGCATTCCCTGTTCTTTGGCCCATTGAAATTCTTCCTTCATCCCAGACCGGATGCCGAAAGAAAAAATATTCCGTGCACCCATCAGTTCAGCTGCCTTGCGGATTGGGGTGGAATGGGATAGCGGCTCGCCCTCATATTCCGTCCTCAAGTCGGTGTGGGCATCCATATGGATGACGGCAAGGTCCGGATATTTCTTGTACATTGCCTTGATGACCGGCCAGGAAACAAGATGCTCCCCGCCCATTCCCAGCGGAAACTTGCCGTCCTGAAGCAGCGAATCGATATATTCCTCGATCATGTCGAGGCTTCGCTGTGCGTTTCCGAATGGGAGCGGGATGTCGCCCGCATCGAAATAAGAAACCTCGGACATTTCACGATCCAGGTAAGGACTGTACTCTTCAAGTCCGATTGACACCTTCCGGATTTGTCCCGGACCGAACCTTGAACCCGGGCGGTAGCTCACAGTCCAATCCATCGGCATTCCATATATAACTGCACGGCTTTCCTCATAGCTTGGGTTGCTGCCGATAAACACATTGCCTGAATAAGCTTCATCAAAACGCATCAATCAATACCTCCTCATGGAATGGGGACAGGTCCAAATGAACCGGGTTCATTTGGACCTGTCCCTTTTGAACCTGTCCCTTTTGGGCCTGTCCCTTTTGGGCCTGTCCCTTTTGGACCTGTCCCTTTTGAACCTGTCCCTCTTGAACCTGTCCCCGCTTTATGTCAGGTCGCTGACGAACTTTGGCAGGACGAAGGCCGCCTTGTGCAATTCTTTTGTGTAGTATTTCGTGTCGATATCATGGAAACGGTCCTCGGACACCTCTAGCGGATCGTATTTCTTGGAACCGAGTGTAAACGTCCACATCCCGCTTGGGTACGTTGGGACGTTGGCGATATACAGGCGGGTGATGGGGAAAATCTCTTTTACATCCCTCTGGACGTCCCGGATCAAGTCCGCCTTAAACCACGGATTGTCGGATTGGGCAACAAAAATGCCGTCTTCTTTCAAAGCCTTGGAAATTCCGGCATAAAAGCCTTTTGTAAACAGGTTGACGGCTGGTCCAACCGGCTCTGTTGAATCCACCATGATGACATCGTACTCATTCTCGCTTTGGGCGATTTCCATGAAACCGTCGCCCACCTTTACTTCCACACGTTCATTGTCCAGTTCGCCTGCAATTTCAGGCAGGAACTTCTTCGAGTATTCAATGACTTTGCCGTCAATATCCACTAGAACCGCTTTTTTCACGGATGGATGCTTCATGATTTCCCGGATGACACCGCCGTCTCCGCCTCCGACAACCAAAACCTTTTCAGGATTTGGATGGGTAAATAACGGCACGTGTGCCACCATTTCATGATAAACAAATTCATCCTTGACGGAGGTCATAACCATCCCGTCCAGCAGCAGCATATTCCCCCACTCCTCGGTTTCCACCATATCAAGCTTTTGGAAATCCGTTTGTTCTGTATGTAAGTCCGATTCACTTTCATTGTAATGCCGAAAGCATCCGTCTGTTTTTCAGTAAACCATAAACCTCCCATTTTCCAGCCACCCTTCCGCGCGTTTTTTCACGCCATTAATTATGTTTGACTATGTTTAGTTTTCCACAGGCACTCATTTGCAAACATGAAAAAATTATAGAAAAAACACAACCGGAAGTAAAGATATTTTGAAATTTGATGCTTAAATAATATTTTTGCCTTCCTGCCGTGAATAAATTTGGCTTTTTTCTTTCATACTGTTGAAAGGAGATTGCTAGAATCCGGGAGGTGGCGTGTTTTGGAGACGATAACAAAAACAAAGAGAATCCAGCGGACATTTCGCTTTATGGCATTCATGAGCGCTTTGGGCGCTGCTGTTGCAGGGACGGTCATGCTTTCGTTTCTTTTGTATGCCAAAATCCTGGGACCGCCCCCCCTTTCCGTTCCGCAATCCACCTTCTTTTATGCGGCTGACGGTTCGGTGATCGGCGAGAGCCATAGCGGGGAGAAAAGATATTGGGTCCGTTTGGGCGACATCTCTCCGGATGCTAAGAATGCGATGATTGCCATTGAAGACCGTACCTTTTATGACCATTATGGCTTTGATTTAAAGAGGATTGCAGGTGCCGCTCTGGCCAATATCCAATCCATGAAAAAGGTCCAGGGGGCAAGTACCATCACACAGCAATATGCGAGAAATTTGTATTTGACCATGGACAAAACCTGGAAAAGAAAACTCAATGAAGCCTTTTACTCCATCCGGCTGGAGCTGAACTATGATAAAGACGAAATTCTTGAAGGCTATCTCAATACCATCTCTTACGGTCATGGAGCTTACGGAATCAAAGCAGCTAGCCAGTATTATTTTGGCAAGAACGCAAAGGAATTGTCTCTCGCTGAAGCTGCCATGCTTGCAGGCATCCCAAAAGGACCCGGGATATACTCGCCTCTCTATTCTCTGGAAAAAGCAAAGGCCAGACAGTCCCTTGTATTGGATGCCATGAGACAGGCTGGGTATATTACGGCTGAAGAGGCGGAATACGCCTATTCGGAGACGTTGATTTTTACAGGGAAGCATGCCCACAAGAGAGTAGAGAAAGCCCCATATTTCTATGATGCCGTCAAGGCCGAGCTGAGAAAAGCAGGGATTGATGAAAAGATTGTAGAGCTTGGCGGATTGAAAGTATACACGACGCTCGATCCGAAGCAGCAGGATATTGCAGAAAAGGCCATAGCTGAAACCATCTCAGACTCCTCTGATATTCAAATCGGCTTTGCTGCCATGGAGCCTGGCACCGGATACATCACCGCCCTTGTCGGAGGGCGCAGCTATGAACAAAGCCCTTTTAACCGTGCAGTCCAAGCGGTCAGACAGCCTGGCTCGACCATGAAACCGCTGCTATATTATGCAGCTCTTGAAAAGGGCTTTACCCCCTCGACGCTATTGCGGAGCGAACCTACATCTTTTCGCTTCCAGGACGATGAAACTGAGTATACACCGCATAACTTCAACAGCCGCTATGCCAATGGAGATGTAACGATGGCACAGGCGCTTGCCGTATCAGACAACGTATACGCGGTCAAGACACATTTGTTCATTGGCCAGGATGTGCTGGCTGACACGGCGAGAAAAATGGGCATTACAACAAACATGAATCCCGTACCGTCGCTGGCACTGGGAACTTCGGGGGTCAGAGTTGTCGAACTGCTCACTGCGTACAGCATGTTCGCAAATGGAGGCAAAAAAGTGGAACCCGTTTTTATCCGCAAGGTAGAGGATTTCCGAGGAAAGGTGATCTATGAAAATGAGCCCGCAGCAAAGCAAGTGCTGGACCCGGATCTCGCCTTCGTCATGAGCCACATGATGACCGGGATGTTCGACCAAAAGCTGAGCGGATATGCGGCTGTAACCGGGGAATCTCTTACAAGAGAAATGAGCCGGGTATATGCAGGCAAGTCAGGATCTACCAAATCGGACAGCTGGATGGCCGGGTTTACCCCCGGACTTGCTTCCGTTGTTTGGACCGGTTATGACAGAGGGAAAGAAATAACGCTAACAGAAGACAAGCTATATGCCAAAAATATTTGGAACCGCTTCATGGAGCGTTCTCTGGAAGGGCAGCCGGAAGCAGACCATACCTTTAAACCGCCGCCCGGTGTGGTTGCCATACCTGTTGACCCGGTCAACGGAAAAGCAGCAACCAATTCCTGCCCGGTTTTTCGGCTGACATACTTTGCCGCGGGCACCGAGCCCCGGGAATATTGCACTGAGCATGTCCATGACCATAACAGTGCGCCGGAACCCAATGAGAGGGAACACCAGAGTAAAAAGAAATGGTGGCAGCGCTTCTTTTGATACAAAAATGACAGGTTCGGCGAACGGCCAAACCTGTCATTTTTTAATGCATTCTTATTCTTCCCCCATGATGAGTACATAGGCCGACAGTGCCGGAACGGTGACTTTGTCCCCTTCAATGACCTGAAGGGACTCTGTCCCCGCATTCTGACCATTGACGACCAGCTTCCACGCTCCGTCAACAGGCAGCGTCACTTCTGCAGAAGTTCTATTGGCATTATATATCACGGCTATTTTCTCCGCGGTGTAGTCATTTTT
Source organism: Bacillaceae bacterium (assembly GCA_036516555.1). Classification (GTDB taxonomy): domain Bacteria; phylum Bacillota; class Bacilli; order Bacillales; family Bacillaceae_C; genus DATBUB01. The sequence continues at coordinate 1,323 of DATBUB010000091.1, read as the reverse complement.
TTCAATTTCCATATAATAAAAACGACAAATTTCGAAGCTCGCACCCGGACAAATAAAAAAGTTCGAGGTGTGCGGCCTCGAACTTTTTTGTGTCCTAGTTTGCATGCTGCGCAAACTATTATTAAGTTTACTGTCTTTGATTGAATTGGGCAAGCTGGCGCCAATTGTTTTCACAAACTGTCATCAATTGTTCATATATTCGTAAATTGCTTCCATATACGGGAATGCTCGATTACCTTGAAAGATCGTCCTTCAGCTTCTGCGCGGACCTCTCCCACATGCCCGGATCGTGATTTTGGAGGAATTCCGCCAGCACACGTTTCGACTTCTCGTCCATATTGTCTACGATAATCTGCCTTTTCATCGATTTATCCATATGGTTGACGTGCTCTGGCATGGATTTATATCCCCTTCTGGCAGGACGGTTGATCCAGAGACCGCATGCCGTCACCCCTGCATAATAGGGGCCATCCGCCTTCCGGTCGACCGTCACCCAGATGACCCAGTACTGTTTTGCGTCATCCTCAGGAAATTCGCTGCGATCTTTGACGTATTTGACGCCCCGTTCCGTTTTGCTCCGGGCATGCATGGCTCCCGGTTCAATCCACGCCTCTCCCTCCTCCACGTCTATCATGACAGGAGTAATATTTTCAAGATTGAGAGTGCCGATGCCAAACCCTTTATGCCCGTCGGTCGGGTCATTTTTAATGATGTTGAATTCCAGCTTTTTCTTTCCCTGTTCCATGAAACATACCTCCTATCGCCTTATTGGAATAACATGAAGAACATATTATGTATGCTGTTGATAAAAAATGGAACAACATTATACAGAATAGGGCTGATGGTATACTGATTAAGCTTCGGTATAAAAACTAGCACCAAGAAAATCAGCGCCCCAAACTGCTCATATTGCGTCATTTTTGCCCGCATAGACGGGGACACCAAATCCTCCACAATCCTGTAACCGTCCAATGGCGGCAGCGGTAGCAGGTTAAACACAAACAACAGCACATTGAGAGAAATGAATAAATCAAAGAACTGCACGACAAATCCTGGAAGCGAAGCCGCGAGACCAGCTCCAAGCAGCCCATAGAAGATCCCTGCCCCTATGATGGCAAGGGCCAGATTGCTTAACGGCCCCATAAGCGAGACGACAATCCCCGCCAGCCGCGGATTTTTAAAGTGGTACCGGTTTACCGGCACCGGGCGAGCCCAGCCAAACCCCACCAGGAATATAAGCAAGGTGCCCAGCGGATCCAGGTGCTGCATGGGATTCAGCGTCAATCTCCCCTGGTCCTTGGCTGTGTTGTCCCCAAATTTGTA
>DATBUB010000090.1:0-4443 GCA_036516555.1 Bacillaceae bacterium | reverse complement strand
AGTTATGTTTATGATTGGGGCAATCCTCTTTTCGATGATAAAAGTGTCCACCCACAAAAAAATAAACAAAATAGAAAAAAGGAAACTGCCGCTTATCACTTACCTGAAAAAGTATGGAAATGAACTGAGGGAAGGGGTAAGTATTCTCCTCGGTAAAACCTTTTCTCGTCTATTGTTTGGGGTCATTGCAATCAACCTGGTTGGCGGTGCAACCTTTGTCGTTTTGCCTGACTTCAGTAAACAGCATGGCGGGGCAGAGATTTTTGGATTGCTCCTTATGGCTCAGGCGATGGGAAGCCTTTTGGGTGCTTTATTTGCTCCATATTTAAAGTTGGAGCGCTTCGGGATGGGAAAAGTATATGCAGTTGCTTTTATAATAAGCGGTGTCGCTTGGTCGATATCCATCTTCAGTCCTTGGACGTGGCTTATGATTGCCATGTATGGTACAGCATGGTTTCCGGGCGGGGTGACGAACATATTAATCAATACCTGTTTGCAAAAAGGGATTCCGACACATTTGTTGGGCAGGGTATTTTCCGCATCCTTCAGCATCAGCGGGATTGCCATGCCGCTTGGTTCCCTGATTGGGGGCATTTTAGGTGTGACGTTTGGAAGTGTATATGTCATTTGTTTCAGCGGGATCGTTGTGTTAATGGTTGGCCTGTTTTGGTTGATGGATAAAACAACCCGCACACTTCCAAAGTCTGAGGATATTACAGAAAGTACATTTTTAGGGGAATTGCCAGAAGTACGGGCAAACTAAAAGGAGACGGTTAAGGGTGGCAAACAGTTGACACGGAGAAGGAATCAATAGGTGGGATCGATTTGCCGATGATTATGCAGCCACCCATAGCGAACAGGGGGATATTCATAAAGAGGTATTTCTATATCCAACTTTGTTTTCCTTATTGGGAAGGATAAAGGGCAAGAAGGTTCTGGATGCCGGGAAACAGGCTTTTGACCAAGGGTGAAACTGCTGTTACTGCTGTTGATTATTCGCCAAGGATGATTGAGATTGCCAAGAAAAGAACTCCGAAAGATATACGATTGAATTTCACTTGGGAAATTGTGAGGAGCTAGACTTTATAGAGAATAATAGTGTTGATGTGGGTTATAGAAAGATAGTGGAACCGAAAACTGTTTAATGAAATGCTAAAGAAATACCCTTCAATTGAAGATGATTTAAGGTATGTTGATTTTATGGTTTTTAAGTTAAGAAAGTGACAATCCTGGTAAACAGCCTTGGGAGTTTTTCTAATTTATGAACATTTTATTAATTTTGTTATTTTCTGTATTTTCCAGGAACGCTAAGTGATAAGATGACTTAAACTGACATGAAAAAGGTGATTGGATGAAATCATGGAAGTATCCCATTTTATTAATCTCCGGTATTGGCATCTCTTATTTGGGGAATTGGATTTATTTGATTGCCCTCAATCTCTCCATCCTAAATTTAACGGGGTCGGCAGCTGCGGTGGCGGGGTTATACGTGATACGGCCGATTGCCATGCTGATCACGAATTTCTGGTCGGGTTCCGTCATTGACCGGGTTAATAAGCGAAAGCTCATGATTTTTGTCGATATTGCCAGAGGAATCTTGGTTTTCGCCATTCCATTCATCCATTCACTCTGGCTCATTTACTTCCTCCTGCTGCTGATCAACATGGTGGGAGCATTTTTCGGCCCAAGTTCCTCTGTGTACATAACTAAGCTGGTCCCCTCCGAGAATCGAAAGCGATTCAATTCCATCATGAGCATGACCAGTTCGGGGGCTTTTCTGATAGGACCCGCGATTTCCGGTCTCCTGATCATGCATGTAAGTACAGATGTGTGTATCATCATCAATGCGATTACGTTTGTCGTTTGTGCGTTTTTCATCTATCTTCTCCCTGATGTGGATGAGAAAACAGCTAGTGTAAGGGACCCGGTCCGCTTAAGAACCCTTTTGGAAGATTGGAAGACGGTCCGGTCCTTTATCGCCAACGCTAAGTTTTTCCTTTTGGTGTACGCTTTATTTCAGACCGCCATGCTGATCGGCTTTGCCCTGGATTCACAGGAGGTTACGTTTATCAAACAGCATCTGGTGCTGTCCGACCGTGATTACGGGCTGATTGTCAGCATCACAGGAGCCGGCGCATTGGCCGGAGCATTTGTGGCTGCCATGGTTGCGAAAAAAGTGCAGCTGAGTATGTATGTAGGAGCAGGCATGCTGTTGACTTCCATAGGATACGTGTTGTTTTATGCGTCCTACAGCTTTCTCACCGCAACTGCAGCGTTTGTCTTTCTTGGGTTTTTTATAGCGTTTGCAAATTCAGGGTATGCCACCTTCTTTCAAAACAGTGTTCCGGTCGGGATCATGGGCAGATTCGGGAGCATTGCGGAGATGGCGCAAGGTTTGGTCCAAATCATCCTAACACTCATTTTGGGCCTATGTGCCGAATGGTTCTCCCTGCAAGTAGTCTGCTTGATTTTTTCTGCCGTGGGGGCCATAGTAGCCGCTGGGCTTTTTATCACCGTCATCAGGCCTTCAAAAGCGCATTACTTTAAAGAAAGTCCAACTGTTGTATCTGGATAATGAAAAGGGAGGGAAGAATTGTTAAAGAATAAGAAGCCAAGCCCTCCCATGCCGACTCATTGATAACCCCAGAAGGGGTGGCAGATGCTTTTCCAATGTTAATCGGGATTGGCCTTCTGGTTTTAGCAATCACCACATTTTCCGCCCCTTTTCATAACTGAAAAAACGATAAATTGAAAGATGCTTTTAATAACTGAAAAAAGGAGCTCATACAGCCCCTTAGTTTCATTAAAAACAGTTAGTTGATTAAATTATTTAGGTGACTTAATTATTGTGCAGGCTTTTTCCTTTGGTATTTTGCGAGACACCTTTGTGTTTCTTCTCAACTAAATCAAACCTATCATATCGGCATTTGGGACAGCCGCTTTTTTTCAATTTCTCAATAGTAGGAAACTCCATTTTTATACCGACCCGTACGACATGCCTGCACTTTTTGCAACGGTATTTTCTCTGTTTCCTGTTCATCTCCCCTGTATAAAGGGCTCCGCCGTAATGATCGATATACGCAGGTAAGGTGGAATCTGTCGTTTGTAAAATGAGCATTTGCCCTTTACTGCCTATGATTTGAGCACCTTCGTACTCGTTGAAGTGTAAAGTCACTTCCTTAACTGAGAGTCCCATCTTTAAAAGTTCTTGGTGGACTTTCAACATACAGTCAGGAGATTTATGGGCATAAGATAAAAAGATGGGCAATCCTTTGTTCTTTTTTAAAGCGGCGACCCCTCTGGAAACAAAAAGCATTAGTCCTTGCAACGTATAAGGTGGATCTGTATAGAAACAATCATATTTATCGCAGAGTCTTTCGGGAAGAGGGTGTTTAAGATCAATTTTATGACAGTTGATGGGCAAATGATGATCGTTGGAAATTTGTTGGATATAATCGATATATCTTTCGTCAACATCCAAAACATCAATAACCGTCTTTGTATGATGAACAGAAGGGAATATGCGTTTTAACAAAAATCCCAGCGAAATGCTGACCAGATCATCATCTCCTACACATAGAACCTTTTTCCCTATCAGCGAATGTTCCCGTAAACAAAGTATAGCTCTGGCCACGCTGGTTTTTAACGTACATTTGGCTTGATCGATTTCTACATTTACTTGTGGGCGTAAATCGAAAAAGGGTTCAAGTTCTATCAATAAATCCTCAAGGAGATATTCCCAGTGGGTTTGAGAAGACATGAGTGTTTGATACAAATCCTTATTTATTTCTGCAAAACCCAGCTGATTTTCTACAGTTTCCTTTCCTTCGGCGGTACATTCCGTACCATTACTTTGTTTAAGCAGTCCTGCTGTAATCAACTCTTTTTTAATGGCCGCCGCTATTGGAATCGGCAGGAGCATTTTGCGTGCAAGCTCTTTTGTAGAACTTTCAGGAGAAAAATAACAGTTTACGAGAAACTGTTCCAGCACATGTATTCCTTCTTGAAGCTTTAGATTGGCATACGCTTTCTGAAAATGATAACTCAAGTCATCACCTCTTATATGAATTATTTTATAGTCTCCGCCATCAATCGCTCTAATTTTAAGGTTATATTTCGGAGAGTCACTATTTCGTCCAGTTCTAGTTTGGAGTAATAATGCTCAATGATGTGCAACTCGATTTTTTTATATTCCTTAAAAAACTCCTCCCCTCTTTGATGTAAAGTAACGATGATTTCTCTCCTGTTATTGGGATTAATGTCCCGCTTTATAAAATTTTCCTTTTCCAATTTGCTGATGATTTGGCTGGCCGCACTCGATGTGACATTCATTTTCGACGCAATTTCACTTACTGTCAGCTTATTCTCTTTTCTGATTAGCATAAGAATCATCTCTTGTTTAGTTGTAAGATTATATTTCATCAATGGTTCATACTCTTTTAA
>DATBUB010000089.1:0-2517 GCA_036516555.1 Bacillaceae bacterium | reverse complement strand
CACATTACCTGCATCGGCCAGCTCAAGTGAGCCACGGAAACCGTTTTGCTCTCCCGGCAGGTCAATCCCCGTCCTGATTCCAAGGCCGAATTGGCCAAAATGGTCTCTCATGACCCGGAAGGCTTTTTCCTTGTCGATGATCAGCGACTGCCCTTTTCTGTATTTTCCGTCCCCAATCGCAATGGCCGTTTTGAACATATACACGTTTGATGACCGTTCAAGTGCCTTTTTATCTGATATCCATATCCCCCCGGCACGGTTGAACCAGGAGCTTTTACTATTCGTGTCTTTGATTATCAATGGTTCATCCAGCAAAGTAGCGCCAGGACTGTACACGCCCGTCATGTATCCGGTCAGGACTGTAGCGCCTTTGACCGCAGAGCCGACAGCGTACGAAGTCGTAAAGTTGCCGGCAGCAAAATCATTGAATTCATATTTGTTCTTCTCTTCGTTAAAGGCATATTGTTTACCGGATAATGCCAAAATTTCGCCGGTATGCGGGTCCATCATCGTAACAAATGCCCGGTCTAGCAATTGGGTCCCGCCTTTTGCTTTCGTTGCTCTCAATTCTTCTTCAATGATCTTGTCAATTTCCTGCTGCAGTTCCATATCGATCGTAAGAACCAGATCTTTTCCGCGCTCGCCTTCATGTATCTTTACTGTTTCAAGGACATTTCCCGAGCGTGTTACGTTCTTGATCTTTTCCTTTTGGCCCCTCAAGACGTCTTCATATTGAAGCTCGATATAGCTCTTGCCTACACGGTCATTTCTGCTGTATCCCCGGGCGAGGTAATAATCGATATTTTCCGCCGGCAGGCCGTCGGTCACTCCGCCCAAAATCGTCCTGAGTGTCTCGCCAAATTTATATTGGCGCACCCAGTCAGTCGTTGTGTCGACTCCCGGCAGAGTGCCCAGGCGCTCGCTCACTGTGGCAAACTCTTCGATGCTTACATCTTCATTCTTGACGATTTGGGGGGTGAGGGAGTATCCGCTTGTAAATTCACGGTATATGGCAAGGACTTCCATGTCTTCCTCTGTAAGGGAGTTCAGTTCTTCTTCCGTTACCCGTTCCCTTTGGAGTCTGTAAATGGTTTTTGGTTCATCTTTATATTTATCCAGCTCTTCTTCGGTAACTTTTTTCTTCGCTTCTTCCGGATGCGTCAAAAGCCAGAAATCGATTTTGTCCCTTTCGGTGATTTTATCGGTTTTTTGATCGATGATTTTTGCCAAAGCCCTGGCGGTTTTCAATGTTTCCTTTTGATCGGGCGTTTTGGGCGCAGTAAACGTGATGGCTTTGCGAGGTTCGTTATCCACCACCAGCTGATAGTTCCGGTCATAAATCTTCCCTCGCGGTACCGAGGTATTGACCGTCACATCCTCCGTCCGCTCAATCTCCCGTTTGGCGTCTTCGCCGTAAACGATCTGAATGACCCCAAGACGGAGGATCAGCAATGAAAACAGCACGAACACAACAAAAAACAGCATGTTCATCCGAAACGGAACATGAGTTTTTTTCTTTTTCTTATTTTTTTTCATGCTGTACCGTCCTTTCCTTTTACTTCTATTTATCATTGTAAAAGAAAAGCGGCAACATTGCCATATAAAAGCTGAAAATCATGCTGTTCCGGTTCTTTTCATCATTAAAGCGGCTACGGCATGGCCACAGCCGATGATGAGGAGAAAGTACGGAATGCTGCGGACGGGGTCAAAAAGGGTGACCGCTGTGATGAAGGCAAGGACCGAAACGACCCTGCCCGCGTTTAAAAAGACTTCCCTGACCACCACATATTCAATCCTCATCTCTGAAGCGTTCCTGCTTTTCCCTATTACATCATAGGTCATCGAAGCGTAGGGTACGAGCATAAGCGGGTAAGCCACGGCGATGACGGAGGCGTATATAAGCAGGCGCGGATACGTTACCTGAAAGACGATGAGAAAGATGGCTGCATACAGGAGAAGACCTCCGAAAATCATGATTTTCTTTCTATTCTCTTTTTTGATGAAGCGCGCAGCGACTGTATAGGCTAGAAAGGCAATCCCCGAATTGATGAGGCCAAAGGTTCCCAGCGCCAGTTCGCTTCCTGTAGATATGAAGACAAAGACCGAGATGATGAAGGCAAACGTCCCATCCCGAATCCCCTGCATGAAGTGAGCGTTGGTGACAAGCTGCCAGTCCCTGTTGTGTTTCCTTTCTTTCAGCGCCCTTCTGAATAAGTAAATGCCGGCTGCCGGCCTCCGTTTCAAGAGAATGCTGACAAACACAGCGGCCGCAAACAGCAGGAGAGATATGGTGAAAATCAATGTATAGCCGATATCAGAAGCAAATCTGGTAATAAGGAAACCGGCTGAAATGGGACCGATGATGCCCCCAGCCGATGACAGGGTCCCCAATAGACCATTGAAAAAGTCCCTGGTCTCCGGTTCCGTTATTTCAAACGTGAGGACATTGAAGGCAAGCCAGTAAAAGCCATACCCGGTTCCCAAGAGGCTTCCAAGCAGGAGCAGGTAACCGGAAGA
>DATBUB010000088.1:0-6690 GCA_036516555.1 Bacillaceae bacterium | reverse complement strand
CGGCATGCTCTCAAGTGTAGAGGATATATTGCAGGTTTTGGTGACGGATAAAAAGCCATATGTGCAAATTGAGGAACGGACCGGCAAAAAGAAGCCCTATGTCTCCGGCTTGGAGAAAAAAAGGCCGTATCCGATTGCCGTTCTGATTGATGAAGGCAGTGCATCGGCTTCTGAAATCCTGGCGGCAGCGCTGAAAGAAATCGAAGGCTATCCGCTTGTGGGGACAAAAACGTTCGGGAAAGGAACGGTCCAGCAGGCTGTGCCGCTGGAAGATGGAAGCAACATCAAGCTGACAATGTTCAAGTGGCTGACGCCGGACGGGAATTGGATTCACGGAAAAGGAATCGAGCCTTCTGTTGAGGTAAATCAGCCGGACTTCTTCTTTACACATACCCTGTCGATTGAAGAGGCGCTTATACGGGACATGAACAGCGAAGAAGTGAAAATCGCACAAGAAATGCTGAAGGGCCTTGGATTTACTCCTGGCAGGACGGATGGGTATTTTGATGAGCAGACCGAACGTGCCGTGCGGGCTTTCCAATCTGTCCACAGCATGCCGGTGACGGGCAAAATCGATCCCCAAACAGCGGCGGGTCTCGAGGAAGCCATCATCCGGGCGGTGCAGGACGAACGAAACGACCTGCAATTGCAGGTCGCCTTGAAACTCTTTAACTAGGGGGACAGGCTTAAAAGGGACAGGTTCCGACGTACGGACCTGTCCCCCAAAAAAGATTTCTGATAGAATAGGAGGTAACATGAACCGGTTTCGGAAAAGGATGTGACAGTATGGCGGAAGTTTGGTTGCTTGAAGCAGCTAAAGGGATAGGGAGAATGTTCTTGAATCCCGTTTTATACTTTTCTTTTATTTTGGCCGTTGCAGCTGGCTATATGAGAGTGAAGAGAGAACGAAAAGATTTTCATATAAGGATCAACAGGGGCTTGCATGAGCTTCGCCACTTGTTGCCGGCGGGCCTGCTGGCAGGGCTGGTTCTATCCATAATAGCCGTCGGTACAGGATTTACTTTACCGTTGCCAGTGATAGCTGCCATCGCAGCAGTGACGATTGTTCTCGCCCTTGCAGGCAATGCACGCCTGCTTTCTCCAGCCTATACGGTCGGCGTGGCACTGCTCCTCGTATTTGGGGCAGACGTTGCAGATATACATATTCCGTTTTTCCTGCCTTCCTCGGAGACAATCGAGCCCATTTATTTAGTAGGCACAGCCATGATTATCGGTGTTCTTCTCCTCACGGAAGGCACTCTCATGCTGAAAAATGGCTTAATCGACCTTTCGCCAAAATTACGGACAAGCCGAAGGGGGCTGACAGTAGGCGCTCATCAGACAAAGCGCCTGTGGCTCATCCCAATCTTCTTCCTCCTGCCTGCAGGACCCATCACTTCGGCATTTGAATGGTGGCCGGTCATTCAGTGGGGAACGCAGTCATATGCTCTGATTCTTGTTCCGTTTCTAATGGGATTTCAACATCAGATACAGGCAACGCTTCCCGAGGAAGCGGTTTACCGATTGGCCAGGCAAGTCATCGTCCTAGGCTTTATCATCACCGCTGCAGCCGTCGGTTCTTTATGGCTCCCTGCTTCTGTTTCGCTGCTCATTGCGGCGGCAGCAATCGGAGGAAGGGCTTGGATTTCGTACCGCCACCGTGTTCGCGAGGGAATGACTCCCTATTACTTTACGCCTCTTAATGACGGGGTAATGATCCTGGATGTCATACCCGATTCGCCCGCTGATAAAATGGGCCTTCTAATGGGGGAAATCATCCAATCGTGCAACGGCACGCTCCTGCGGAATAAGCAGGACCTGTACGAAGCTTTGTTAAAGAATCGTGCCTACTGCAAGCTGGAAGTCTTGGATATAAGCGGTGAGATCCGCCTTTTGCAGCGCGCGCTTTATGAGGGCGACCATCATGAACTTGGCATCATCTTTGTTGAAAAACGCATGAAGAGAAATCAGGATAAAGCTGTTTAGTGTATTAAATATGATCAGTGAGGAAGTGAAGCGGCAAATAGTCGCTTCTCTTTTTTTTTGAAAAAATAAATGCAGAAATGGTATTTATCATTAGTATCTTACTTACCACCATAAAAAATGGTAAGATTTTCTCAAATACTTTTGTAAGCGATTCCAATATACGTATTCAAATCATTCTTCATGCATTTTGATGGACATACAATAATACAGCCGAAAGCAATTTTTTCATCTTAATATCCTTGATCCAAGGCAATACTTGCAATCATATACATTCACAGGAAGAATATTTTGATTCATGAAAAGGGGGATGGAATGAGAAAAGAAATCATCTTTTTATGCTTTTTTATCCTTTTAGCCGCGGGGTGCCAACCTGAGAAGCAACAGAAAGTAAATAGTGGGAATGAAGAAAATTCAATGCAAAAAGAACTCTTAACCCTGAAAGAACAATTAGTCGAAATGCAATCACAGCAGAAGGAGTTCCAAAGCCTGCTTGAAGCGGAAAACAATCATAATAAGGAACATTATGACGAACTTTGGTTCCGGACAGTACAAATGGAGCACATTGTCAACCATATTCCTGATTTGGAGGTGAAACTGGGTTATATCCAAGAAATTAAAAGCCATGACGATAAAAAAACCTTGCTTGTTCAGCTTGTGGATATGAAAGAAGACAATACCTCACCCAATAATTATAAAATAGAGCCCCGCAAAATAGCAGAAATCCCATTAAGTGATGAAATCAGCATTTATATACTGAATGGTGTTTTTCCTGCCGTTAGCATACCGCTGGAAGAATTGCAGGCAAAAATGAGGGATTACAATCGTTTATTCCACTTCCATATCATGAATGGGGAGACCATTATGTTAACCGAAAAATATCTGCCTTAAAAAATTGTGTCTATAATCATGTTTTCGGTGGAAATGATGATGAAATTCCGTTCATGAACAGAGAAAAAAGATTCGCTTTCTCCACGGGGAAAATGAAAGCAGCTGGTGAATGTATCACCAGCTGTTTTTCATTTTTAATGGAGGGGTGTTCTGCCATACCTTAGCCAGTCATGGTACTGTATCTCTTTCTCATGCCAGCTTTCTGAAAGAGTGAAACCAAAGCCGAATAAATAATAAAAGAAAGATGATGGCAGAAACAGCAAACAGCATTCGTATGGGAAGCCATTCCGCCCACATTCCGGCAATGAACAGCCCAAATGGGACTGTGAGCTTCATCAGCATGGAAGAAGTGCCGGCTACACGGCCAAGCAAATGATTCGGCGTAAATTCCTGCCGAATGGTGAAGTATACAATGTTTGAAACCGTGGTGGAAAATGTGCGGATGGCAAGTGCAACCCCAATGGCCCACCAAGTGGGGGCAAACAGCAGGCAGCCCATTCCGACAAAATCAATCAGCAGACAACAAGTATAAATCATTCCTCTGCCGTACCTCTTACGGATCTGGCTGACGACTGTTGCGGCGAGAAGCCCTCCAGCGGCCGAAATTGTATACATCAATCCAATTTGGGCAGAGGTGGAGCCGAGCTTGTCCTTCACATAAAATACTAGCACCCCAATCACCAAACTCGATGCGAAGTTGACAAAGAGGACGGTGATGGTCGGAGTGAGCAAAATCTTATTTTGCAGAAGCTCGTCGATTCCTTCCTTCATATCCTTCCAAAAAGAATGATCTTTTTTTTCTATCTTATCTTCTTTGGGGAGCTTGAAAAACTGTACACATAGGAAAAGGACGAATAAACAAAATAAATAAATTCCCAATGTAAAGGAATAAGAAACCGTAAGCAGCAAGGCCCCGGCTAATCCCGGACCGATCATTTGAATCAGCGTGGATACAAAGGACAGTTTTGCGTTTGCGGAAGTCAATTCATCTTTTGTGACAATCTGAGGGATGACAGAATGATGGGCATTCCCGAATGTATAGCCGGCTGAAGACAGAATGAAGCCAAGAAGGTATAAGTGCCAAAGCATCAGCTGGCTCGAAAAAAGCAGAACTATGATTCCGCACATGGACAGTACCTGAATCAAACTCATCCAGTGCATAATCCTCTTCCTGTTGATCCTGTCCACAAATACGCCAGCTATGATCCCGATGAAGATGTTTGGAAAAAATTCGAATGCCCGCATGGCGCTCATAGCCAGAGCGGATTGGCTTAAATCATAAATCAGCAAGGGAATGGCGATGATGTACATCTGCATGCCAAAGCTTGAGATGGTCGTTCCGCCCCATAAAAGCAAAAAATTTTTATTTGTCCAAAGTCTATCAGTGTATACCGTTTTTTTCAGCGCTTTTTCACCCATCTTGCTTCCTCCTCTTGAAATTGCTGCCATATTAATTGTAGAGTGATAAAAGGTGAATAAAAAGTGTTCTTTTGTCCATATAATCGTTCACCTTTTAGGGGAGGAAAACGGATGAAGTATGCTGAGCATTTATTCGGCTTGGCCGATTATTTTGGAGTAGGTAAAGAAAAGGAGACCGCAATATCTGAAATATCCCGAATCTTGAACTGCTCGGAACGCCATGTAAAAAGCATTCTCCGGCATCTGCGCAACGAAGGCTATATCGATTGGAAGATACGTATTGGCCGTGGAAACAAACCTACCATCACGGTGCGGGTTTCAAAAGGGGAGCTTTTATTAAACCAGGCAAAACAGAAGGTTCGGAAGGAAAGCTACCAAGAGGCCTTTCAAACCGTCAGCAAGTTAGATAGCCTGGAAAAAAAGACCTTTCATCACTGGTTTATGGACCATCTTGGTTTATCGCAACAGGAAGCTTTAGGGGAAGAAATTGATATTCTAAGGTACCCCTTCTATGAAACCGATCTTTCCATGGACCCGCTCCATATGTTATCCAGACACGACTCCCATCTGATACAGCAAATTTTTGACAGACTCGTAGAATTTGATCCGGACTCTGGCACACTCTTACCTGGACTGGCCCAGCATTGGGAAAACAAAGATGGGAAACGATGGATCTTTTATTTACAAAAGGGGGCCTTTTTCCATCATGGCAGAGAATTGACATCCGGCGATGTGAAGGCTACTTTCGAGCGTTTTTCCAAAATCGATGCCTTTATGAATAATATACTGTCGATCGAGACATACGGTAAAACAATCATTCAGTTTCACTTAAAAGAGGCTGATTATTTATTTCCAAGGTATACAGCATCTATGAGAGCATCGGTCATTCCGATTGAAATCATAGAGGAGGGTGAAGAACAATTTAAAAGGCGCCCTATTGGAAGCGGGCCCTATCAATTGACCCGCCACGACCAGGATATGATCAGGCTGGAAGCTTTTCCGCATTACTTCGGAAGGAGGCCTTGGCTGGACCGTATTGATATCATCAAAACACCTGTTGAATTAGTAGGAAACACCAGCCATCCTCTGCTGCTGGATGCTCCTGACGATTCTTGGAGAGAAATACGGGTCAAAGAGGAAGGGGCCAACTTTATTGTTTTTAATTGTCATAGAAGAGGTCCGCTGTTGGACAGTCGTATCCGAGAAACAATCGCCACAATGATAAATCCGGAAGATTTTTGCCAAGAAGCATATGTCAACGAAGTGGCTTCCAGTTTTTTGACAAGCAGAAAAAATAACCATGCTCCATCCGCTCCAGTCATGGCTTTCCACGGCCCCGTCAAGATAGCGGCACAGCAAATACGGGAAGGGGTCAATCATGAAAGGGAGGCGCTGATTCTGAAGAGCCAGTTAGCCAAAGCGGGTATAGAGGCCTCGGTGTCTATCGTACATGCAAAGCAGTTTACCGAGCCGGAAACATTTCAAACATATGATCTCTTTGTAGGAGGCTTGGCGCTAGGGGAGGATCCTCTCCTTTCCCTCATCGCGGTCCTTCAGTCAAAGATGCTTCCGCTCCATTCCTGTTTAAGTGAAGAGATGAAAGATATTGTTGGCAGCTATATTCTTTTGTTAAAAGAGACGGAGGATGAGGAAAAACGCTGGAGCATATACTTTAAGATAGAGGAATATTTACTATCAGAACATGCTTTATTGTTTTTAACCCATCGTTCACACTACGCCTATGAGCCAATGAACAGCCCATATGAAAATATCAGACTCGACAGCAATGGAAGGGTCGATTATCGAAAGATATGGAAACGAATTGATTTATAAGAAAATATTATGAAAAAACTTAAAGAAAACGACATTAACTTATAACGGAAGGTCAGCTAAGATGAAGGTATAATCACCAAACCAAACAGGAGGGATTCGGTTGAACAGTGAGACCACCATCCGGATGGCTGAAGTACAGGATTTGGAACGGATTGTACAGATGCTTGCTGACGATGAACTGGGCAGCAAAAGGGAACGGTATGAGAACCCTCTACCGGACTGTTACCTGAAAGCATTTCATGCCATTGACTCAGATCCAAACAACGAATTGGCTGTTGCATGCCATAAAAACAACGTCATTGGAGTACTGCAATTGACCTTTACACCCAATATCACACATCAGGGAGGATGGCGAGCAACCATTGAAGGGGTGCGAATCGCTTCCGATATTCGCGGTAAAGGGGTGGGGGCAAAGTTGATCAGCTGGGCCATTGAACGTGCGAAAGAACGAGGATGCCGCTTGGTTCAGCTTACAACAGATAATAAGCGTCCGGATGCGCTTCGATTTTATGAACGTTTAGGTTTTACAGCATCACATACCGGGTTGAAAATGCGCCTGTAACA
>DATBUB010000087.1:0-8745 GCA_036516555.1 Bacillaceae bacterium | reverse complement strand
CACGTAGGCCGATAGGGCCACGTGCCCGGATGTCACGAAAAAGCTGGGATTAAAAAAAGCGGCCCATGGGTCGATATCCAGGAACTGGCCGTTTTCATATCGGAAGCCGGCCGGCGTTCCCTGAAAGGCATGAACGTTTGTAATCAAAACGGCTGAAGCCAGGGCACCAAGCCCGACAAAGATCAGGCTGATGATTCTCATCCAAGGGGAAATCCTTTCTGCTGCATACGCATAAATGGACATAAACAGGGCCTCAATAAAGAAAGCGTAGATTTCAATCTGGAACGGAAGCGGCATAACCCGCCCGACCACCTCCATGAAGCCGGGCCACAAGAGAGAAAGCTGTACGCCAGCAATCGTTCCAGTCGGGATTCCAACCCCAAGCAGAATGGCGAAAGTTTTCGTCCAGCGCTTGGCCATCACCACATAGTCCAGATCTTTTGTCCGCTGATACAAAATTTCAGCTGTCAGAATCATGAGGGGGAGCCCAACCCCTATAGTCGCAAAAATGATATGAAAAGCCATTGTCGTTCCAAACATGGAACGGGCAATGAGTAAATCGTCCATACAGCATATCGTCCTTTCCGGATATTTCCTCAACGTTCACAGCCTTGCCAAAAAGAAAAAATTATATAAGACAAGAGGAGGGGGTCCATCTTTTGAAAAAAATATATACAAACTTTACGCTCCCTTTACGCCAGGTCAACACAGGACCTTCATAATGGTTCATAAGGCTTATTGATGGAGGGACAAGATGGGGGAAAGACACCGGATAATAAAAATAAGAGAAAGAATAGGGAGGGCCATACCAAAGAAAAAAGAGGACCTGAATGCAGAAAGCCGCATTTTATACCGGCTCTCATTCAGTTCTAGGCTGTTGTTGCTCACATTCGGCCTTTTTATTTTGGTGACGGGCATTATTGGCTACTTAAGCTATACGCATGCCAGGGAAATACTGATGGAATCAAATGAGAACCGAATCAAGAGAGAGATACATGTTACGCGAGAACGGGCGGAGTATTTAAAACTCTCATACATACATAATGAAGAGATGTTTAAAAAGCAATTCGTATCCGGAATACGCACACAAGCGGTCAGCATGCAGCAGGACGGGCTCACGGCGGATTTCTTTGCCATGGATGAGGATGGCAAGGTGCTGCCGCTGCAATCGAACCGGCCGGCGGATATCCCTGCCAGCGACAAGACTCTGAAAGAGATTGCAAAGAAAAAAGAAGGCAGTTTGAAGGCGGGAATGGAAGATAAGGAATACATATACGCCTTTTTATTTGTCCAGGAAATTCGAAGCACAGTCGTCATTGCCATCCCGACCGATGACTATTTAGGGGAAATACAAGATTTGCAGAAAACCATTTTGCTGATTATCCTGATTAGCATGCTTACGGCTTCCACAGTCATATTCTTTGCCATCCGCAAGTTGACGGGGCCGCTTTCCTTCCTGAGAGGAGCTATGAGCAGGGTGAGGGAGGGAGATTTGAGCCAGATGGTCCCCGTCCTTACCACCACGCCTGAAATCGTGTCACTGACGAAGAGCTTTAACCAAATGATGGACTATATGAAAAATTTGATCCGCGAAGTTCAAATGACTACAGACCATCTGACGGAAACGGGTTCGAGCCTTATGGACTCTTCCGTTTATGTCTCGGAAAACACGGACAAGCTTTTTAAAGCCATTCAGGTGGTGAACGAGGGGGCCGAACAGACGGCGGCAAGCTCTGAGGAAAGCATGGCCCAGTTTCAATCGGTGAAAGAGAACATCCAGGAAGCCGCCAATCATGTTATTCAGCTCAACCGCGGCGCAGAGGATATGGATGGGCAAGCGCGGGGCGGGAAGAAACGTCTGGAAGAGATGAAACACAGCATGAATGCTCTTAATGAAGAATTTTGCCGTATTCAATCCACCATTCTCCAAGTGAAAGAGCAATCGCACGCCATTGCAGGAGTGGTGAAATTGATTCAGGGCATTTCCGAACAAACAAAGCTCTTGGCCCTGAATGCGGCAATTGAAGCGGCGAGGGCTGGTGAAAGCGGCAAAGGTTTTGCCGTAGTGGCTAACGAGGTCCGAAAGCTGGCGGAGCAAACGACAAAAGCCACCTTCGACATTTCCATACCGATTACAAACATGATGAAAACCGGTGAACAGGCCGCTGAAGAGTTTAAGCATGTAACGGAGAAAATCCAATCCCACATACGTGTTGCCGATTCATCCCATGAGTCTTTTCAATACTTGCTGGAAAGAATTTTTCGCATGACGACACAGCTGAAGGAAATGAAGCGTGTGCTCGATGGTCTTCAGGAAGCTGTTCCTGAGATGGAAAGGATGACCGAAAGCTTTGCCGGGATCTCCCAGGAAACACTAGCGAGCACGGAAGAAATGTTGGGTCTCTCCAAATACCAGGCTCAGCTAATGGGCCAAAATGAAGACATTTCAACGACACTGCATGCTTATTCCCATGACTTGAAGCAGCTGACGAAGCAATTCGCGATATAAAAAGCAAATCCCCTTTTCCACCTAGGAAGGGGATCCTTTTATTTTCAAGAAATACCATAAAAGCCGATTCCTTTTTTCAAAATAGGGAACACTTTCCGTAGACCGAGCAAGTACGATTAAATGTTTTAATGTTAAATATTTCAGTGATATAATAAATGGAGAAAGGGGTCCTTACAATGAACAGATTACAAGGGAAAATTGCCATTATTACTGGCGGAGCATCCGGAATTGGAAAAGGAATGGCCATGGCTTTTGTGAAGGAAGGAGCCACTGTAGCCATCGTGGACTTGAACGAGGAACTGGGAAAGCAAACCGTTGCCGAATTGAAGGCGCATGCTCCAGAATCCATGTTTATACAGGCCGACTTGTCCGAACGTGAAAAACTGGCCGGCATTGTGGAGGAGGCGGTAAGCCGGTACGGCAAGCTGGATATATTGGTGAATAACGCTCATGCTTCCCGCATGAAGCCGTTCGAGGAAACAACACAGGAGGACTTTGACCTGTCTTTCAACACCGGATTCTATCCCACTTTCTATTTAATGCAGGCTGCCTTGCCGCATTTGAAAGAAACAAAGGGCAAGATCATCAATTTCGCATCCGGTGCTGGTCTGAATGGCAATGTTAACCAGGCATCTTATGCTGCGGCTAAGGAAGCGATCCGTGCCATTTCACGTGTGGCAGCCAATGAATTTGGCCCATACGGCATCAATGTCAATTTGATTTCGCCGATCGCCAATTCTCCTGGCGTTCAAAAATTGGCTGAAGAGCAGCCGGAGTATTATAAGTCCATGCTGAATAAGATTCCGCTCAGACGCCTCGGTGAACTGGAAAGCGACATTGGCCGGGTTGCAGTCTTTTTGGCAAGTGAAGATTCCGGCTATATGACAGGCCAAACCATCATGGTGGACGGCGGGGCCATCATGCTTCGATAAAGCCTTAGGGGGAGTACATTGAAAGAGACGGATCTTTTTAAATTGATTCATGCGGTTGAAATGGTTACGAACGAAACGATTATTCGATGGACCAAGTCATTTGGGCATAACTTGGGGATCTCTCCGATTCTCGTATTGTCGGAATTGAAGCATCATGGTCCTCAGAAGCAAACCGTTTTGGCTGAAAAACTGGGCTATACTCCTGGAGCAATGACTAATATTTCGAACAAACTGGTCAAGCAGGGGCTTGCGGAACGCCAATATAATGAGGATGACCGGAGGCATGTCCTGATGGTCATTACCGAAAAAGGATTGGATGTGCTGCAGGAAGCTCATCAAAAAGGGACCGAGCTGAGGATGGAAATGTTCAGTGTATTGACCGAAGAAGAAGTACACCAATATTTATCCATTCACGAAAAGCTTCTGAAAAACCTAAAAGGATAAAAAGGAGGAATTGCGATGGGACGAGCAACAGGAAAAGTGGCATTGATTACTGGCGGTGCGTCCGGCATTGGTTTGTCAGCCGCTACACTACTGGCAAAAGAAGGCGCCAAAGTGGTCATTGGAGATTTTAATACAGAAGGGGCCGAAGCGGCCGCAAATCTCATTAAAAAAGAAGGCGGAGAGGCTGCCGGCATCTTCTTGGATGCCTCCAGCGAAGAATCTATTAAAGAAGCGGTTGACTTCACGGTGGCGCAATTTGGCACCGTTAACGTCCTGTTCAATAACGTGGGTCTTACAAATCTGCAGAAAGATTTGGATGTCGTCAATATTGATTTGCATGAGTGGGACCGCCTCATGAATGTAAACGCAAAAAGCGTGCTCCTCGGCAGCCGCTATGCGATACCCCATATGATCAAAGCAGGCGGAGGTTCGATCATTAATACAGCCTCCATGGCTGCCTTTGCAGGCGATGCCTTGCGCTCAGCATACGGCGCATCGAAGGCGGCAGTCGTAAATCTTACCCGATACATCGCGGCACAGTACGGAAAAGACAACATCCGGTGCAACGCGGTGGCGCCGGGCCTCATTCTGACACCGGCCGCCAAGCAAAATATGCCGCCTGCCGTGCTCGATATCTTTGAAAAATTTAACGCCCTTCCATACCACGGTGAGGCGGACGACATCGGCTACACCGTTCTCTTCCTGGCGTCCGATGAATCTAAATTCATCACGGGACAAACCATCCAGGTCGAAGGCGGCCACTACATGGCCAACCCAAGTATTGCCGATTTCAACGCATTTAAGGAGCAGGCCAGAGGGAAATAAATTGGATTTTATACCGCCAGGGAGTGAGTGCTCCGCTGGCGGTTTTCTTTGTATTTGGGGATAACTGATTATGTCGGTTTTCTGTTATCCACTGAAAAAGCTCTGGCTATCCACAATTGTGAAGTTTGGCAGGGTGCGGAGGTCATTCTATCCACATAAAAACAGAATACAGTCCACAACTGGTGCGTCGGTGTCCAGCCGCGAAAAATATTATCCACATATCACCAAGTACTGTCCACAACCGGTGGTTTACTGTCCAGTTCGGGTAAAATACTGTCCATATATCACGTTGTACTGTCCTCTACATGAAATTATCTGGCGATTGACTACAATTCAAGTTGGTTTTAGTCAACAAAAGGGCAAGAGAATCTAATGAATTGGTCTGTTCGGATATACGCTGCTGCTGCACCTCAGCTTTCGCCGCAAGCCTGCAAAATAAGCAGTGCCTGAAATAGCGCAGTACACCGGCCAGCATTTCGCACAATCAAAAGCATCCATATAAAAAAGCAGAACCCCGCAAGCTTCTGCCTAACTGACTTCCGCTATTATCCCTTCCTCCTCGTCCAGTACAAGCTGGATTCCGGCAGAGTATGGGTCTACCTTCAAATGCACATCGAGCCATAGGCGAAGCGCCTCGATGAGATTGGCTTTGATCAGGACTTGTTTCCGCCCGTTCGCATAGGCTTCGGCGGAAAATCCGTAATCATCGTCATACATGAGTTCGACCTCTACTTCCTCAGGACGGATCTGCCTTTTTCCTGCAATGTAGATGCACACTGCATTGATGATATCCTGCTCAGAGATGATCATCTTCTCCATGAATTGGCTTCCTCTCTTCTGCGCTTGTTGGCAAAGAAATTGCGGATCAGGGAGATGACAAACATGATGGCCAGGATGTTGATGAATAAACCGATAATCGGGCCGAGTGCTCCCATGTTGGCAAGCAATCCGCCGAACAGCAAGCCTGCCAGGCCGCCGAGCATGATGCCTTTCATCAGGCCGCCGGATGCGAATCCGCCTTTTGGTGTAGTGGCGGTGCTGTTGGTTTTATTGGTGGTGGATGTATCATCCTGTTTCTTCTGGATATTGGATTGGGTCTTGCTGTTGTTCATGTTAAAGCTTTTTTTGCCGGATTTATAACCTTTCGCTTCAACGGTCGTTGCATGATCTTGGAATATGAAATTTCCAGCCGGAGTCAAGATAAGAACGGCTGCCATGAAAGCTGCAAGTATTTTCTTCAAATGGTTTCCCTCCATGTAAAATTCATGATGCTTACTCTATTATTGTAATCTACTTTTGTCCCGCCTTCCAATGATATATTTACGGATGGCAAGGAAATTAGTTTCAAGTTTTTTTGTGAATATTGACATTAACTTCAACGTTATGATATGTAAATAGTGGGTTAGCACTCATTGTATGAGAGTGCTAATAAGGAGTACATATAAGGAGGAGAAACTTTTATGGAAAAGAGGCTCTTTCAGGCGGAGTCCAAGAGACTGCTGGAAATGATGATCAACTCCATTTATTCGCAAAAAGAAATATTTTTAAGAGAGCTGATTTCAAACGCCAGCGATGCTATCGACAAAATGTATTACAAAGCGCTGACGGATGACAGCTTGAGCTTCGATAAAGAAAGCTATTTTATCAAAATTGAAGCGGACAAGGAAAATAGGAAGTTAAAGATCCTGGATACAGGAATTGGAATGACGCAGGAGGAGCTCGAAACGAACCTGGGAACCATTGCGAAGAGCGGTTCGCTTGCCTTTAAAAATGAAAATGAATTGAAGGACGGGCATGAAATCATCGGGCAGTTCGGCGTGGGATTCTATTCCGCGTTCATGGTGGCGGACAAGGTGACCGTCATCAGCAAAGCGCTGGGCAGCGACCTGGCTTATAAATGGGAATCTTCAGGCGCTGACGGCTATACCATCGAGCCGGCTGAAAAAGAAACGGTCGGAACCGAAATCATGCTGACGATCAAGGAGAATACAGAGGATGATAACTACGATGAGTACCTCGATGAATACAGGCTGAAAGCCATCATCAAGAAATACTCTGATTTCATCCGCTATCCCATCAAGATGGATGTGACCGAGAGGAAACTGAAAGAGGGCAGCGAAAGCGACTATGAAGAAGTCCAACTGGAGAAGGTCATCAACAGCATGGTGCCGATCTGGAGGAAAAATAAGTCGGAACTTAAAGAGAATGATTACGAGAATTTTTACCAGGAAAAGCGTTACGGGTTTGATAAGCCGCTGACACATATTCATATCAGCGTTGACGGGGCTGTCAGGTATAATGCAATCCTATTCATTCCGGAAAGAATTCCATTCGACTACTATTCGAAGGAATTTGAAAAGGGGCTTGAACTGTACTCAAACGGCGTCCTGATCATGGATAAGTGTGCGGATCTGCTTCCAGACCACTTTAGTTTTGTCAAAGGGATGGTCGACTCCGAGGATCTCTCTCTCAACATTTCCAGGGAGATGCTTCAGCATGACCGCCAGCTGAAGCTGATTGCGAAAAATATCGGCCGAAAAATCAAAAGCGAATTGGAGAACCTGCTTAAAAACGAAAGGGACAAGTACGAGAAGTTTTATGAATCCTTCGGCAGACAGCTCAAGTATGGTGTGTACAGTGACTTCGGAACGCATAAAGAAACTCTTCAGGATCTGCTGATGTTCTACTCCTCCAAGGAGAAAAAGCTTGTGACACTCGGCGAATACGTCTCCAGAATGCCGGAAGACCAGCAATATATTTACTACGCCTCCGGGGAATCCGTTGAGCGGATCGACAAGCTGCCGCAGACGGAACTGGTGGCCGAAAAAGGATACGAAATCCTTTATTTTACAGAGGATATCGATGAGTTCGCAATCCGTATGCTGATGAATTACAAAGAGAAGGAGTTCAAGTCCGTATCGAGCGGCGACCTCGGCATTGAGGAAAAAGAAGAGGAAACAAAGCAGGAAGACGGCGAAAATAAAGAACTCTTCGAACATATGAAAAAGGTATTGGACGGCAAAGTAAAAGATGTACGTGCGTCCAAAAGGCTGCGCTCCCATCCGGTCTGCTTGTCTGCAGATGGTGACGTGACCATTGAAATGGAGAAAATCCTGAAAGCCATGCCGGACAGCCAGAACATTCAGGCTGAAAAGGTACTGGAGATCAATCCGAATCATGAGGTGTTCCAGTCCCTGAAAAACGCTTTTGCCAACGATAAGGAAAAACTCGACCTGTACACCCAGCTTCTGTACAATCAGGCCTTGCTGATCGAGGGTCTGCCCATCCAGGATCCGGTCGAGTTCACGAACAATATGTGCAAGGTAATGGTGTGACATTGGAGGATAGGGCCACGTGGCTTCTATCCTCTTTTATCTTTATAGCACTAATGTTTAAACAATACCCGAAAAAAATGTATGTAACGCCCGCTTATTTTACGGCTGGCAGCACAAGTACCCTTCGCCTTTTTCGAGTGCTGATTTCAAACTGTCCAGCACACCTGTCCATGCCATTTGGTGCCAATCGAAGGCTTCATTCCATGCGTTGTCTTCTTTAAAACCAATGTGTTCTACTGTCACACTTGCTGCAGAAAGCCCCAGCTCTATGAAACTCACTTTTACTTCGGTCAGCGCGTTTTCGTGATTCATCACATCCTGGAAGGGGTCTGGTCCTTTCCATGTAAAATGAAGTTCTTTTCCTTCAACCAGCTTTGTAATCTTACAGCCTTTCGTATTCATCCCCGTTGTGTTTCCCGGAACAAAATAAAGTTCATATGGACCGCCTTCCTTCGCCTCTACCACTGCCTCAGGTGCAAACCATTCGGAGACCCGGTCGGAAATAGTCCAAGCATGCCATACAAGGGACAAGGGTGCCTCAATTTCGATCTTCTTGATCAGTGTTCTTTCTTTCGAAGTAACAGACAAGCAAATTCCTCCTTTAAATGGGCTTACATTGAAAATGTTACCATATTATTAGTTCGGAGAATATCTGCTCGGCAAGAAAATTATTTGCACTGATCTTTGGTTCAATTGCACG
>DATBUB010000086.1:0-5777 GCA_036516555.1 Bacillaceae bacterium | reverse complement strand
GTATTATTGACAGAAAACCACACGGGCAGGCATCACAGCCTATGCCCATTCGGATTTTTTGTCTTATAAAAATCGATTATACTTCCTGCAGCAC
This sequence comes from Bacillaceae bacterium, assembly GCA_036516555.1. GTDB lineage: Bacteria > Bacillota > Bacilli > Bacillales > Bacillaceae_C > DATBUB01. The sequence goes on along the minus strand of DATBUB010000086.1, from coordinate 5,683 downwards.
GCGGGTTTCTCTTGGTTCATCCAAACCAAGCGCCTTCGCTGTGGAAGTCTGGATTTCTTCCAGAAGCGCCTGGTTTTCCACCAGGGACAGGCCATAGGAAGGAATCATCTCTTTGATTTTCGGCTCCCATTCTTGTATATGCTGAGGGAAGCATTTTTCCAAGACCTCAAGCATGACATGAACCGCTGTCGAAGCGCCTGGAGAAGCTCCCAGCAAGGCAGCGATCGAGCCGTCCGAAGCGCTCACCACTTCCGTTCCAAATTGGAGGGTTCCTTTGCCGGCTTCGGTGTCTTTGATGACCTGCACACGCTGGCCAGCTACAACAATGCCCCAATCTTCGCTCTTGGCGCTCGGGATAAACTCGCGCAGCTCTTCCATGCGCTTTTCATTTGACAAAAGCACTTGCTGGATCAGGTATTTTGTCAGCTTCATTTCTTTGACCCCTGCCGCCAGCATGGTGATGACGTTGTTTGGTTTCACGGAACCGATCAGATCCAAATTCGATCCGGTCTTCAGGAACTTCGGCGAGAAGCCCGCGAACGGTCCAAACAGCAGGGACTTTTTGTTGTTGATGTAGCGTGTATCCAAATGAGGAACCGACATCGGAGGGGCCCCAACCTTGGCTTTACCGTAGACTTTTGCGTGGTGCTGCTCGACCACTTCCGGATTGTTGCATACAAGGAACAGTCCGCTTACCGGGAAGCCGCCGATATGTTTGGACTCTGGAATACCGGTTTTCTGAAGCAACGGCAGGCTTCCGCCTCCAGCGCCGATAAAGATGAACTTGGCTGTATGATGCTGGATGGTGCCGCTGTCGAGATCCTGGACTTTCACATCCCACCGGCCGTCACTCGTGCGTTTAATATCCTTCACACTGTGCTTGTAGTTCATTTCGACGCCCAATTCCTTCAAATGTTCAAACAGCATGCGGGTCAAAGCGCCGAAATTCACATCTGTGCCCGCGTCGATCTTGGTTGCTGCGATGGGCTCGTCCAATGAACGGCCTTCCATGATGAGCGGCACCCATTCCTTCAGTTTGGCAGGGTCATCGGAGAATTCCATGCCCTGAAAAAGAGGATTGCCCGACAGTGCCTCAAAGCGTTTTTTCAAATAGGCTACATTCTCTTCCCCTTCTACTAAACTCATATGGGGAATCGGCATGATAAAGTCATGCGGATTGCGGATCAGATTGCTTTCCACCAGATAGGACCAAAACTGCTTGGACAGCTGGAACTGCTCATTGATCTTCACCGCTTTGCCAGTGTCAATCTTTCCGTCCGGATTTTCTGGTGTATAGTTAAGCTCGCACAAAGCAGAATGGCCTGTTCCCGCGTTGTTCCATTCATTCGAACTTTCTTCCCCTGCGTCTTCGAGTTTCTCAAACACCTTAATGTTCCATTCCGGTGCTAACGCTTTCAGCAGAGATCCCAATGTCGCGCTCATGATTCCGGCACCAATTAAGATAACGTCAGTAGTAGTTTGTTTGTTGCTCATGTCTACCTTCCTTATACCGTGAAATTTATATATAGGATGTAGGCGTGCCGGCCCATGCATGAAAGTGAGCCGGAACGCGAAAAAGCCACCCAGAGTGTTCTGATATAATTATACACCAATCGTAGAATATTAGAGTTTTTTGCAGAATAAAGTATTTATTTAGTATTGTCTGGAAATTTTGGTATGTTCGAAGAAATGGAGTGCTCGAGTTCAGGCGGACAAAAACAGAAGTTTGTCATTCTACAAAAATAGTTTACGAACATTCCCATATCTTTAGTAGAATGATAGACACAAGACGACCAACACTCTTTTACCATAAGCTTCTTATACGGGGCCGTCCCCTTCCATAGCGTTGATAACGGTACGACGATCAAATCAATACGGAGGCCATAGATGAAAATACTTATAGCAGAAAGAGATGAGCTTGAACGTAAGGGGATCAGGTGGCTTTTACTATCCAACCAGGTTTTAATCACGCAGTTAAAAGAAACGGATAACGAAGAAGAGTGTTTAGATCTCCTGATCGATTGGAAGCCTGATGTGGTTATCATTGAACTTGAGATGTTTACCCATACCCGGAAAAAACTAACTCATTTACTGCGGGAGCTGGAGATCAAGACCATTGTCCATACGACCCATAAAACGTTTGAAGCAGCTGAGCAGTCATTAAGAATGAAAGCAGAAGCCTTGTTCATTAAGCCCTATGAAATAAATGAGTGGCTCCATACATTAAAAAAGGCAGTGATGCATACACAAAAAAAACCAAGCGGAGACAGAGAAACCTTTATCCACCACGGATGGGCGTATGACCTCTTATTTGGAAGGGTCTTCAATAATTCACTGATTTTTGACCAAGTCCAAACATGGGGCTATGAACAGATCCCGACACTTGTCGTCGCCCTCAGCCTTGATAAGTCAAACAAAGGACAAGTGGAGCCGACTGAGCTAGTCCAATTAATCAACAAAGAGTTTCAATCCTACCACCCCTTTGTGGTAATCGTGGCAGATCATCTCGTCCTTTTATTCAGTCCCGAATTTTTGCCTTCCGGCCAAGAACCCATTCAATCGTTGAGAGGGATTTTAGTTCACTTTTGCCAAAAGATGAAAAACAAAAAGGAACTATCCTTTTCTGCAAGTATCGGAAAATGGTACAACGATCCGAAGATGGTCCACCAATCGTACTGGGAAGCAAAACGAGCACTGCTGCGCCGCTTTTACTTTGGAGGGAATAACGTATTTCCGCCGATTGAAAACTTGGCCTTAACCGATATCGATCCGTTTCTTTCGCCTGAAGAAAGCGATGAAATTATGAAGCATTTGCGGAATGTTGATCGGGAGATGCTGAAGAAATGGCTTTATGACCAGGCAAATAAATATCCAATAACGGATGAAAGCTTCCCCGACTCGGAAAACGTCCGCATTCGATTGACAAACATCCTGTCCCATATAAGGCGATTCATGCTGGAAAAAGTATATCTGCTTAAAGAAGAACCTCTTTACAAAAAATTATTTGACGACATATTATCCGGAGAAGTGCTATTTGATATTATCCATAATATGCTTCTGTTTTGTTACCGGTTATGCGATCAGGTCGAGAAAGAGGAGCTTTCTTATAATTCCATTCTTATCAAAAAAGCGATTCAATATATCGACGAACATTACGCTGCCCCGATTTCCCTTGAGGAAATTTCAGCACATGTAAATCGAAACAGCCAGTATTTTAGTTCCATGTTTAAAAAACAGTTGGGGTATACCTTTACGGAATTCCTGCAAATAAAACGAGTGAAAGAAGCGCAAATGCTTCTAAAAGAGTCCACGATGACCATTTCAGAAGTTGCCGAACGAGTCGGCTACACAGACCCGAGCTATTTCAGCAGAGTCTTTAAAAACATGACAGGGTATTCTCCGAGGTCTTGGAAAGATGATAATTATCCTACTATCTAAAATTCATCCGTATTACATGGATGAATTTTACTTTTTTACGCTAAATCATTTTATATTTTCATAAAATTCTATACATTATCCATAGAATCATGCTGCACAAAAAGATAGGATAAATCTAACGAAAAAAGTAAGCGCCTTCTTAAGGGCAATTAGCCAATTTAGGGGGAAAGCTTCTGTTGATTGGTTGGGAGTGTGAGCAGTTTCCAAATTCATTTGTAAACGCTTAATTGATACACCATGGAAAGGATGATGATCATATTGCCATTGAGGGAGGTGGTCCAGGAGCAGGACAGTTGCAGCAAAAAACTTACTTATCTAATCAATCAAAAAATATGAAACATCCAGGAGGAAAAATATATGCAATACTCACCAAAGAAAGGCCAGCATCACGGCTTGCCATATGACCCCTTTAAAAGCAGTGCTATCCCGCGCCCTATCGGATGGATCTCAACCAGATCCAAAGATGGAGTAGATAACCTTGCACCTTACAGCCAGTATCAAAATCTTACCTGGGATCCGCCTATGGTCATGTTCGCGGCAAACCAATCCATATACGGAGGAAGAAAGGATACGGTTCGGAACGCTGAAGAAACGGGTTGGTTTGTTTGGAACATGGCTACATGGGATTTGCGCGAAGCAGTAAATATTTCCGCAAAGGCGTCTGCGGCAGATGTGGATGAGTTTGAGGCTGCGGGAGTAACAAAGAACAGCTGCATCGAGGCTCCTGGTTCCCGTGTGGCCGAGTCACCGGTTCAGTTCGAATGTGAGTACGTTCAGACAATCCGAATACCCACTGGCAATGACGTGTCTACGGTCGATATTGTTATCGGTCGAGTAGCTCATGTCCATATCGCAGATGACATCATCCTTCCCAGCGGGAAATTAGATATATTGAAAATTAAACCGATTGCCCGTCTTGGATATTATGATTATACGGTTGTAAACGAAATCTTTGAAATGAAGGCACCAGCTGCCACAAAAGAAGAGTTGGCTGGGCTTGAAGGAAAAAATGTGTAAGAACCAATAAAGGGCTTTTAAGATAAAAGACTTTCGAGGCTCTGTTCGGTAACTGCATCGAATACCCCTCTATGTCTTTTATCTCTTTTTTTAAAAACTTGGCCTATACATTATAGCCACATTCAGGAGGTATCCGTACAATGCCAAATCCTCAAACAGCGAATGCAGAAGAAAGTCCTGCGACTCAAGAACAAAAGGTAAACCACCTTTCCAATGTCTTGAAATTTGTTGGTTTTAGCCTAATCGGGATTTTTACTTTTTTTGTCCCGCTGACTGTGAATGGAACTTCATCGATCCCTCTTGATCATATCGTTACATGGATCAATACAACCTTCCCAACTCTTACACCGATTTATGCTTTACTTGTTATTTTAGGGGGAGTGATGCATCCATTTATCACAAAAACGTGGAATCAAAGCACATTTAATATGGTTTTCACACTGTTAAAGATCATGGGGTTAGCAGTGGGGCTCATCATCTATTTTAACCTGGGCCCTGATTGGTTAATGAACGAACATGTCGGACCCTTTCTATTTGATTTACTCGTCATACCCGTGGGGATAATGGTCCCGTTGGGCGGCGTCTTTTTAGCATTACTGGTGGGCTATGGCCTTTTTGAATTTGTTGGTGTGCTTTTTCAGCGAGTCATGCAGCCGATATGGAAGACTCCAGGCCGTTCAGCCGTAAGCGCTATGGCATCGTTTGTAGCAAGTTTTGCTGTAGGCTTATTGATTACAAACCGCGAATTTAAAGAAGGCAAGTACACGATAAAACAAGCTGTAATCATCGCAACCGGATTTTCAACCGTAACCATTTCCTTTATGATTATCGTTGCTAAAACGCTGGGTCTCATGGATATGTGGAATTTGTATTTTTTTGTAACAGCCTTTGTAACGTTTTTCGTAACGGCTATAACTGTACGGATTTGGCCGATCCGTCAAATTTCCGATGAATACTATAATGGAATGGAAGGCAAGCCAGAAACAATCATCAAGAGCAACTATTTACGGAATGCCTGGAAACAGGCAATGGAAGCTTCCCATCAAGCACCCAGCTTCGGACAAAATATTTGGGTGAATTTACGTGATGGCATGGTCATGACCATGAATATTTTACCCACTATTTTATCGATAGGCTTAATTGGTATTCTCCTGGCAGAATATACACCTGTTTTTGATTTTATAGGCTATCTTTTCTATCCGTTTACTTCATTATTGCAATTGCCGGA
>DATBUB010000085.1:0-6159 GCA_036516555.1 Bacillaceae bacterium | reverse complement strand
TTAAATAAAAATAATCAATTGACACCCTTGGTTCCATCGTTTAAGGTGGAATTAACAAAAAGCGGAAGGGTGACCCAATCACATGAAGTTCTAATCCTATTTTTCGAAAGCAATCAATTGAAGGCGTTATAACAGCTTTTGTTTGCTGTGTCTTTGATTGTGTTTTCAGAATAGGATTGGATTCATTTGTTGGTCCTGAAAAAGGGAGCAGTCTCTTTTTTGGCGTACCCTTATGCCTCCTATTCTGAAAAGATGGGAGGCTTTTTTTGTCTCCTTAACAAGTAAAAAGGAGATGGTCCTGTGGTATTATTGGAAGCTCATCATATTAAGTTGTACGTGAAAGAACGGTTATTGATCGATGCAGACACGTTAAAGATTCATAAAAATGACCGGATTGGGCTTGTTGGAAAAAACGGAAGCGGCAAGTCCACGCTGCTCGAAGTGCTGGCAGGAAAGAAACAGCCGGATGAGGGGCATGTGACGCTTTTCGGAACATGTGAATTGCTGCCCCAGCTGAAAAGAAGAGAGTTAACGAAAAGCGGAGGGGAGATCACCCAGGAATACATCAATGAAGCCCTTGTCCAAGAGCCTTCCATCCTGCTTGCGGATGAACCGACCACCCATTTGGATGCTGAACATATTGAATGGCTTGAGAGAAAACTGTCCGGATGGAAGGGGGCGTTTGTCCTCGTGTCCCACGACCGGATGTTTCTCGATTCCCTGTGTACGAAGATTTGGGAGATACAGGATGAAACCATTACAGAGTACAGCGGGGATTATTCGGATTATGCGAACAAGAAGGAACAGGAACGTAAACAGCATGAGATGGCGTATGAAAAATTTGAAAAAAAGAAGCAGCAGCTTGAAGAGGCACTCGTCCAGAAAGAAAAAAAAGCGGCGAGGGCATTGAAAGCCCCGAAAAGGGTTAGTCTTTCAGAAGCAAGAATCACTGGGGCGAAACCCTATTTTGCCAAAAAGCAAAAGAAGATGCAAAAGACCGCAAAAGCCATTGAAACACGGATGGCTAAATTGGAAAAGGTTGATAAGATAAGAGAAACCCCTGCCATCAAGATGAGCCTTCCGCATGAAGATTCATTTAAGGGAAGAACTATTTTGCGTGTAAAGGAGCTCGCGGGTTCGGCAGGCAAACGTGCTCTTTGGAAGCCGGCAACCTTTGAGGTATCCGGAGGAGATAAGGTGGCTGTCATTGGGCCAAACGGATGCGGAAAGACGACACTGGTCGAGAAGATTGTCCGGGGGGAGACAGGGGTCACCATTTCTCCTGCTGCCAAGATCGGCTATTTCACCCAAAACTTAAGCATTCTAAATACCGATCAGTCCATTTTGGAGAATGTAAGAAGCACCTCCCTGCAGGATGAGACCTTAATCCGTATAATTTTGGCACGGCTCCATTTTTTCAGGGAAGATGTGCATAAGCCTGTAAAGGTGCTAAGCGGCGGAGAACGGGTGAAGGCGGCGCTGGCGAAGCTGTTTGTCAGCGACATCAATACGCTTATTTTGGATGAACCCACCAATTTTCTGGATATCCAGTCGGTAGAGGCGCTTGAATCCTTATTGAAGGAATACGAAGGAACAATCATCTTTGTATCCCACGACCGCAGGTTCATTGAACGGATTGCTTCACGAATCTTGGTGTTCGAAGACTCATCCATCAAGCTGTTTGATGGGAAATATAAAGAATATACATCCTTCCGGCCAAAGATTCAGCGGGATACGAAGGAGGATGCGCGCCTTATATTAGAGACAAGGCTGACAGAAGTGCTCAGCCGTCTCAGCATCGAGCCGACAGAGGAGCTTGAAGAGGAGTTCCAGGCACTGCTGGCGAAAAAGCGCAGGATGGAAAGCAATTAATAGTAGACGATTCGCCGCAGGCGCTGCCTGCGGCTTTAATATTGCCTTTTTGGGCAAATGGAAAAACATTCTCGAAAGGCAGCCTTTTATGGAGTACAATGGAAATAAACTTCCAGTGAAAATAAGGATTTTTTCTTTTGGGAAATAGAGAAGCCTGGATCAGGCTGCAGGGAGAGAGGGTTAAAGATTTGATCAAGGAGCTTTTTCAAAGATTCTCCAAACAGGAAAGGGATTCGGAAAGGCTAATATTTGAGACGTTTTATAAGCGGGTCTACCAAGCCGCCTATTATATTGTCCAGGACCGGGAGCTGGCCCAGGATGTCGCGCAGGAGACTTTCATCAAGGCTTTTCAAAGCATGCATACCGTCAAGGACGGTGAAAAGCTGGGCGCGTGGCTATCTATCATCGCATCACGGACAGCCATAGATTTTTTGAGAAAAATAAAAAGACGAAACGATTTTGCCGCAGAAGACGTCATGATTAATGAAATGATTTCTGCTGAACACGAAAGGATTCCATCGGTTGAATCGATTGTAGAGGATAAAATGATGAAGAATGCGCTATATCAAGAGCTCGATAAACTAAAACCGGAAGAAAAACAAGTGCTGATCTTAAAATATCTTCATGACATGAAGTATGACGAAATGGCCGGCATGCTGGAGATGAATATTGCGACAGTCAAGACACGTGTTCACCGTGCCAAACTGAAATTAAGGGAATCACTGGAAAAACAGCCGGAATTAAGGGAGTTGATGTTCAATGGCCAAAAATAATCTGGACTCTTTTCTTCGGGAGGCGCTCGAAGAGAAAATGGCCGAAAGTCCCCCTCCGCTTCTTACTATGGAAGAAGCTTGGAAAAAGATCAGGAAGCCAAAAAAGAAAGCAGGAAGATATTATGGACTATCCATCTTGGCCGCTGCTTCCGTCTGCATTCTTTTTTTTAGCATCTGGTCTCCCGGGGGTGGAGCAGCCGATGGGAGGTTGGTGCAAATCCTTCATACCGTTCAAGGCTCTGTTCTGCAGTTTTTCGGTGGAACGGAAGCAAAGCCGCTGCCGAAAGGGGGAGAAACCCCTCCCACTGATGAAGGCTTTGCTGTAATTGAAGATTCCGAGGCTGTGTCTGAACGAATGAGCCTGGAGGAAGCGCAAAAGGTAACCGACTTTGCAATCAAGATTCCCAAGTCGGTTCCATCTGATGCCCGATTGGATCATGTTGCGGTGACGAGGCAAGCTGGCGAGAAAAGCCGGGAAATCTATTTGCATTATATGAGAGGCGGCACCCCATTCACATTCACTCAAATGTCAGCATCGGATCAGTTCGGCTTTGGCGGGGCTGCAGACGGGGATGACACCAAAATAGAAGATGTCCTGATCAGCGGGCAAAAAGGGATACTCATAGTCTTCAAAAATGGTCACGTGCAGCTGATCTGGATGACCCAGACCCATTATTATTCAATTGAGGGGGACGTAACGAAAGAGGAAGCCATGCAAATGGCAAATTCGATGTAGAGAAAGAGAATTAAGGCGTTTTTCAGAAGGCCCCAAAAGTAAAGATTGAGTTAATTGCAGGTAAAATCTTATTAATTTAATATTTCTACTATTGACAAAATAGGGGCTGATGATAAAATACAATTAAGTTTAGGGATTTTTATAAAATATTGGGTATTGAATCTAAGAGAACCCCAAAAATTCTATGGATATAGGCTACTTGTCTTTATCTATGAATTTTTGGGTTTTTTATTTGCTCGCCAACATGATGATTCTTCTGTCAAGAGCATGAAAGGAGTGATAGCCAAGTACAACGATATGCGTAGCCACTCGTAAACATGTAAAAAACGTTTGATTAATTCAGGGGGTGCAATTCTGATGAAAAAGAGCTTGAAACTGATGTTTGTAATGATGCTGATTTTCGGAGTCATTTTAGCTGGCTGTTCGGGATCTTCGAAGGGGAGCAGCGGAAAAAAAGATGGGGTCGTTGAACTGACCTGGTATTTTCCTATCGCTGTTGGAGGTCCGTTAACCAGTATTATTGAAAAGCTGGCTGAAGATTTCCATAAAGAAAATCCGGATATCAAAATTAAGCCGGTCTATACAGGAACATATGATGAAACGATGACAAAAGTCCAAACGGCCATTCAGGGAAAGACGACACCTGATCTGGCGGTCCTCCTGTCTACGGAGCTCTTTACTTTGCTGGATATGGATGCGGTCATTCCGCTGGATGAATACTTGGATAAAGCGGAAGGAAAGGACTTCTATCCTGCTTTTATGGAAAACTCGCAAACTGGCGGAAAGACCTGGTCGCTGCCTTTCCAACGAAGCACGATTGTCCTTTATTACAATAAGGATGCCTTCCAGCAAGCGGGCCTTGATCCGGAGAAACCGCCTGCCAATTGGGCAGAGCTTGAAGAGTATTCCAAAAAGCTGGTTGAATCGGGAACCAAGTATGGAATTGAAATACCCTCCACAGGGTTTCAATATTGGATGTTCCAAGCTCTGGCGCTTCAAAGCGGCAAGAATCTGATGAACGAAGATGGGAATGAAGTGTACTTCAACACACCTGAGAACGTCGATGCGCTGAAATACTGGCTGGACCTGTCACAAAAACATAAGGTGATGCCGACCGGTGTGGTGGATTGGGCTACGGCTCCTTCTGACTTTATTGAAGGGAATACCGCCATGCTCTATCATACTACCGGTAACCTGACAAACATCAAGAATAGCGCAAAATTTGATTTCGGAGTTTCCTTCCTGCCTGCAAATAAAAACTATGGAAGTCCTACTGGAGGCGGCAACTTCTATATCTTCAAAGGGATTCCAAAAGAAAAGCAGGATGCTGCTTGGAAGTTCATTGACTGGGCCACTTCTCCGGAAAGAGCTGCCCAGTGGAGCATGGATACAGGATATGTCGCCACGAGCAAGGCGGCCTATGAAACAGATGTGCTGAAGGAATATACCGAATCCTTCCCTCAGGCGGCTGTTGCAAGGGATCAGCTTGAATATGCTGCTGCAGAGCTGTCTACACACAGCAATGGAAAAATCGTGAAAATTATCAATGATAACATCCAGGCTGCGCTGACAGGCGAATTGAGTGTGGAAGAAGCGCTTGAAAAAGCACAGAAGGAAGCGGAAAAAGTCTTAGCCCCATATAAAAAATAATAGATGTGAAGGGTGATGAAAGTGAGAAGAAAGAGTTCGATTACAAAAACAGTGACGCCTTACCTTCTTCTCCTTCCATCCTTCATTTTTCTCATGCTATTTACGTTGTACCCCATCATCAAAAATATTTTTCTCAGCTTCTATCATTCTGATTTGGGGATTGCTGAACCGATTTTTGTTGGTGGGGATAATTTTTCCCGCATGCTGGAAGATGAAGTTTTTTGGAAGGTATTAAAAAACAATATTATTTTCGCTGCCGGAACAGTGCCCTTCGGTGTCGGCCTCGGGTTCCTGATGGCCATCCTGGTCAACCGGGCAATCCGGGCTAACAGCATTGTCAAAACATTCTTTTTCTACCCGATTGTCATCCCGGTCATCGCTGTCGCCAATATATGGCTGTTCATTTATACACCGGAATATGGGCTGCTCAGCCAGTTCCTGTCCGTTTTTGGGATTGAATCAGTGAATATGCTCGGGAATAAAAATACCGTCATGCTCGCCATGATCATTATGCTGATATGGAAAGAAGCCGGGTTCTTCATGATTTTTTACTTGGCCGGCCTCCAAAATGTTCCGAGGGAACTGTATGAAGCCTCGATGATCGACGGAGCCAGCAGCTGGTACCGGTTCAGGAGAATCACCTTCCCGCTGCTGATGCCAACCACTTTATTCGTCATGATCATCGCGATCACCAATGCTTTTAAGCTGGTGGATCACCTTGTTGTCATGACCCAGGGCGGACCGGATAATGCCAGCAATTTACTGTTGTTCTACATATACGAAAATGCATTTAAATTTATGGATTATGGAATGGCGGCAACATTGACTGTTGTCATGCTGGTATTGATGGTGGCCATTTCTGCTTTCCAATTTTTTTCGATGGATAAGAAAATTCACTATAGCTAAGGGGGATCATCGATGCAGCGTTTAGTTACAATATCCACTTATATATTGGCACTATTGTGGGCCATTCCCCTTTTTTGGCTGGTGTTGACTGCTTTTAAACCTGGAAATGAAGCAACGGATTTAACTTCTTTCTCATTTTCATTGGAAAATTTTAAAAGCGCCTGGGAAGCGGCTCCTTTTGCCCAGTATTACTTGAACACGCTCATCATCGTTCTGGTGGTC
>DATBUB010000084.1:0-1933 GCA_036516555.1 Bacillaceae bacterium | reverse complement strand
CTTGAGCAAAAAAACAGCCTCCCTAAACCTATTTTCATGGACAATTGCGGCGGGTGAACTACTAACTCTTATAATTTCCATAATATCACATTTTTATATTGGTTGCAGGAAAATTCAGTAAATTATCCATTATTCATGAATGAGTAGTTTATTTTGCAAATAAAATGAAGGTAGTTGTAGGGAATTAGCGAATTAATAAGACAACCATGTGCTTAAATACAGGACTCCTGGAGGGGAAAATGAGAAAATACTTTTTCATTACCGTTTTGTTATTGATATTGTCAGGATGCGGGGATGAATATGTGCGTTTTACCGGAGAAAGTGAGAGTTGGAAAGGTGAGTACACAGCATATATAGGTGATGCAAGGGAAAATGGGGAATACAAATTTTTCTACAAGGAAGGAAAAAGCCACACTGTATTCAAGAATTTCGAAGTCAATATTAACGATGGCGAAAGTATAACAAGGGAAGAAACTCGTAATGAGCGAACCATCATAGTCAAAACAAACTGCAAAGGCTGCGCGGTAATTTCCAAGGATGACAAAATTAAAATTTTGATAAAATGGAATGGGAAAGAGGAGACGTTCTATTTAAAGAGCGGAAATAAAAAATAAATAGAAGAGGTGCGTGGATGCGGGCGACGGAAAGCATTCTGAAGACATGGAGAAAGTTTAATGATTTCCCGATGGAGACATTAACAAAAGCATGGTATTTCGGACAGGGAATTGATAAAAACCAACGCGATGTATCACTATGAGGGAGCACAGGGAACAATTCGGCATGTCGGGGAATTGCTTCGACCTTGCCATCTGGCTGCTTGATGAATTTATAAAAGACGGTGTCGAGGCATATCCCATCGGCCATGGCATTGATACGGAAGACGCCCATGTTGCTGTTATGGCAGTAAACGAAAAAGGGCAACGCTACTTGTGTGACTTAGGGGACCAATGGATCGAGCCGATTTTAATTGATACCGCTAGCGAGGATTTTTCTAGCGAAAGATTGAGCGGTTTTTTCCCCGGTGCAGAAGTACAAGTCGGGGACAATGAACTGGGCGTCGAGGTAGTTTATCATCGACCAAATGGGAAAGCTTCAAAGCAAACATATCACACTGAGCCTATTGAAATGGAGACTTTTCTGAAGGCCGCCGAGTTCTGTCAAAATATGATTCATCCAAATCCACTGGTAGAGGTGAGGGTTCCTTTTAAATCTGAAATCGCCCATTGGGAATTTTACAATTGGGAAAGCTTTTTAAGCACCAGTGAAGGATTGAGGGTAGATGCTAAATTGGAACAGGTTGAAGAGTGGGCCGAGCGGATTCATCGGAGAACGGGATATAGCAAAGAAATTTTGCAGGATGTGCTTTGGAAATATAGAAGGAAATCATTTTAGGCGGTTTAATGCATTTAGGGAAGGGGGGAGGCTGATGGAAGAAATCAGCTCCTTATTATCCAAATGGAAACAAATACTCGAAAAGATTGAAATGAATAATGGAATGATACATGGAATTGAAATGGGGCCAAAGGCAACATCAGTGGAAATCGAGCTAAAGGAAGCGGAGCTGGGCTATCCGTTACCAGCTTCTTATAAATACATATTAAGCAGTTTTGCAAAATCTCTTTCGTTTTACTATTCATTTTCCGAGAACACCATGATCCCGGGGGAATACCGGGATATTTTTTCAGGTGAGATTAATTGGGACATTGATTCCCTAGAAAATCTCGATCTGCTGGCTGACGAGTTGATGGAGGATGGAGAAGATTATGGAGCGAACCTGAGAGGGAAACTGCAATTCTCCCAAGCAGGGAATGGAGATATTTACGCGTTTGATATGTCTGTCTTAGGCGATGAAAAACCGGTGATCTATTGGGATCATGAAGAGGACACAGTGACAAGGATTGCGGATTCATTTGCCGACTATTTAACGAAAATA
>DATBUB010000083.1:0-6822 GCA_036516555.1 Bacillaceae bacterium | reverse complement strand
CGGGAGAGCACCGGTAAGATATGGACGCGGGATTTTATATTGATCTGCCTGTCCAATTTTTTTGTTTTTTTGGGATTTCAAATGACCCTGCCGACCATTCCTCTTTTTGTTGAAGAATTGGGGGGCAATGACCAGCTCATTGGGATTGTCGTCGGGATTTTCACATTCTCGGCCCTTCTCCTTCGGCCATATGCCGGACATGCCCTGGAGTCACGGGGCAGACGCTTTGTGTATCTGACCGGACTGGGGATATTCATACTGTCGGTCGGTTCGTTCGGATTTGCGAAGAGCCTGCTTTTCCTGTTTCTCATGAGGATTATCCAAGGTGTCGGCTGGGGATTTTCGACAACTGCTTCCGGCACCATTGCAACCGATTTAATTCCTGCTAAAAAACGTGGGGAAGGTATGGGGTATTATGGGTTGTCAGGGAATATTGCCTTGGCCTTGGGGCCGACGCTCGGGTTAAGCTTGGCCGGAGTCATCTCCTTCACGCAATTATTTGTCTTTTGTGCGGTCCTTGGACTGGCTGCTCTGCTGCTATCCTCCAGAATCCGGTTCAAAGAGGTTCAGGAACAGACGGTCCAGCTGAAGAAGTGGGATTTTTACGAAAAGGCAGCTCTTCCGCCATCCTTGCTCTTGTTTTTCATCACCGTCACATTCGGCGGAATCGCATCGTTCCTTCCCATCTATTCGGCCCAAAAAGGAATCTCCGGCATCCAGTGGTACTTCCTGCTGTATGCCCTCGCCTTGATGCTTACCAGGCTTTTTGCCGGAAAACTCTATGACCGCAAAGGCCATAAAGCCGTCTTCATCCCGGGCGCCCTGCTGATCCTTGTGTCCATGGGACTCTTGGCCTGGCTTCCCAACAGCCTGATTCTGTTTGTGGCGGCCGTGCTGTACGGATTCGGATTTGGCACCCTCCAGCCCGCACTTCAGGCATGGTCGGTGAAAGATGTGCAGCCCAACCGCAGGGGAATGGCAAACGCCACATTCTTCTCCTTCTTTGATCTGGGAGTCGGGGTCGGTGCCATCGCCTTTGGCCAGATTGCCCATTGGTTCGGCTATGACACCATCTATATGGTCTCAGCTGTTTCCGTCCTCCTCTCCATGATTATGTACTTTGTCATTTTGGCCAAGGGACGCGTAAAAAGTGTGTAAAAAACCTGCCCTCCGGCAAAGACCGGAGGCAGGTTTTTTAATAGCTGAATTATTCAATCGGCTCCTATTCAAAGGTGGCATTTCATCTAGTAGAAATCCTCAATCAATTCAATTAATAGTAGAATTTCCTCCAATCATCTAGTTTACGGTGCAAAACGGGACTATTTGCCCATTTGCAGACACCTACTGTCTGGTATTATAGTAGTGGGAAAAATGTCGAAAGCAGTAGACTTTTGTCCTATACGATAAAAAGATTGTTCACATTTTCACGATAAAGGCAAACTTGTCGAAAGATAAGGACGCAAAGTTCCAGACCTAACGCTGCAAAGGCTATGGTGGCTGAACTGCCGAAGAAAAGGGTAAATGGATCAACACATTCCCGTTTCTTGTGGAGTGTGTTTTTTTTGTACACATTGAAAGGAGGTGAAATTGAGCATGCAAGCGAGAAAAAGATTAAAGAATGAGGAGTTTTTCCATCACTACCAGCCCATTTACGACATCCAAACAGGCACGATTGTCGGTCATGAGGGGCTTTTTCGAATGGAGAGCCAGATGGACCCTGAAGCCACCTTCCTTCATGCAAAAAATGAAAAAAAGCTCTATGAATTAGATTCGCGGTCTATTCATAAAGCTTCCTTCACCTACATGAAAACAGGCTTTTCAGTAAGGTACAGGAACTTGTTTTTAAATGTCTTCCCATCGACGATTTCAAATCCAATGTTCCTTCCCTTAGTTAAACAGATTATCCATGAAAATGGAATTCTTAACAAGCAATTAATTTTGGAAATTAACGAAAATGAACCGTTTGATTATGGAGTGCTGAAATCTTCCATCGCTGAATTAAAGCTTATGGGAATCAAAATCGCCATTGATGACTTCGGTAAGGGAGCATCCTCCATACAAGCCATCATTGAATTAAATCCTGATTATATTAAATTGGACAAATACTTTATGAAGGATATCACCAGGTCCCAAAGAAAAAAGGAAATTATCCATCAAATGCTCCATTTTTGCAAAAAATTTAACATCTCATTAATCGCTGAAGGTGTAGAAGACCATGACAGTCTGGATACATTAAGAAAACTGGGAGTGAAATATGCGCAGGGCTATCTGCTTGGACGGCCTGCCCTTCTATCCTGATAAAACGAGGTGAAGATCAATGGAAACTCAAATCCTATATATGTTCGTTTTGATCACTTGCGTATTATCCATGGTTGTTCTTTTTTACTCTCCCAGAAAAAAAGAGGTCCGTATTCAGCACGTGGAAAAAAATATGATGCATCCAGAGGATTCTTACATACAAAGAGTAAAGGTTACCCAACTGAATAAACGCAAGTGTTTCCGGGTAAACGTCGAACATCTGCTTTGCACCATTACATTTTATGAGTTCGGAAATGAAAAACTCCAACCACTCAAGGGAAAAACAATACAAGCTAATATTGAAGATATCAGCTTGTCTGGTTTAAAGCTGTCCAGTAATTACGAGCTGCCCGTCCGATCCGATATCCGGATCGTGGTCTCCTTTAAACTGGAGGATTTTGTCTTTTCCGTAAACAGTAAAATCGTCCGCCGGGAAGATCATATCGATCAGGAACTTGTCTATTACGGTGCCGAGTTCCTGAATATGATGCCTAACCACGAAAAGCAGTTGAGTACGGTGCTGAATAACATAAGAATGAAAGCCAGCAGCTGAATGATTTGGTATGCTCCGCGGATGATGCGAAATATGCCATTTTTAAAATGGAGGAGCCCGGAAAAGGCCCCTCTTTTTTTAATGGATGGTGATGATATCCGCATCCCCGGCCTGTACCTGGCCTGTTTTCCTGAAGTTGACTTTTTCCTCTTCTGTAAGATTCGTGAATACGACCGGTGTGATGGTGGATGGCGCATTGGCTCCGATGTACGCCAGGTCTGCTTTCAGTAAAGGCAGTCCGGCCTTTACAGCATCCCCTTCGGCTACAAATACTTCGAATCCTTCGCCGTTCAACTTGACCGTATCGATTCCGACATGGATAAGGATTTCACGTCCCCCGTCAGAGAGGATCCCGATGGCATGCTTGGTTGGGAAAACATTGATGACCTTACCATCCACCGGCGATACGACGGTTCCATCCTCAGGCTTGATACAGAATCCGTCTCCCATCATTTTCTGTGAAAAGACAGGATCGGGCACTTCCGTAATGGGAAGAAGCTCACCGGTCATCGGCACAATGATGGATGTTTCTTCGGCTTCATTCCGCAGCGCCTCGGGGGCAGCCGATTCGATTTGTTTCTCTACTTCCGCTTCAGGCTCGGTCTCCACAGGGCGAGGCGTTTTGCCCTTCATGATATCGTTCATCTGATGGCGCAGGCTGTCGGATTTCGGACCGAAAATGGCCTGAATATTGTTTCCGATCTTCATGACACCTGCCGCCCCCAGCTGCTTCAGGCGCTTTTCGTTCACTTGGCCGACATCATTGACCGCCACACGGAGCCTTGTAATACAGGCATCCAGGCTTGCGATGTTTTCTTTCCCGCCCATCGCCTCAAGAACATTGTAAGGCAGGTCACCGGAAGTTGCCGCATTGTCCTCTTCTCCTTCTGCCTCCTCCGGCTCACGTCCAGGCGTAGCCAGGTTGAACTTCCGGATGGCAAATCGGAATCCGAAGTAATAAATGACCGCAAAGACGAGACCGACCGGAATGACGATCCATGCATTCGTCTGAGGGTTGATGGCCCCGAAGAGAATATAATCAATCAGGCCCCCAGAGAAGGTCATCCCGATTTTAACGTCAAGCAGGTGCATGGTCATAAAGGACAGACCGGCAAAAATGGTATGGATGGCAAATAGGAGCGGTGCGACAAACAGGAACGAGAATTCGATCGGCTCTGTGATCCCTGTCAGGAAAGACGTCAGGGCCGCGGAACCCATGATTCCAGCCACCACTTTTTTCCGCTCAGGAGCAGCTTCATGGTAAATGGCGAGTGCAGCTGCAGGCAATCCGAACATCATGAACGGATATTTACCTGTCATAAAGGTTCCAGCCGTTAAATCTTGAACACGATCTTTGATCTGTGCCTGGAATATCGGATTGTCACCGCGGATTACTTCTCCAGCCTGTGTGACATACGAGCCGAATTCAAACCAAAACGGAGTATAGAATATATGATGGAGCCCAAATGGGATTAAGGCCCTCTCGATGACCCCGAACACAAATGCCGATAAGGCCACATTCCAGTTCAGAACGAAGTTTGAGAATGTATTGAGTCCATGCTGGACAGGCGGCCAGATAAAAATCATGATAAGGCCCAGAACTACTGCTGATGCCGCCGTGGCAATCGGAACGAAGCGCTTCCCCGCAAAGAATCCGAGATAGGATGGCAGTTCGATGTTATAATAGCGGTTGTACATGGCCGCTGCCACAACCCCCACAATGATTCCGCCAAACACACCGGATTGCAGGGATGGAATTCCAAGCATCAGGGCATAGGCAGGATCTCCGGCTTCCAGCACTTCTTTTGCGGAAAGTCCTAACGCCGTCCCCATGGTTGCGTTCATGATCAGATAACCGACGATGGCGGCAAGGGCTGCAACCCCGTCTCCCCCGGCAAGACCCAGTGCAACCCCCACTGCAAACAGGATCGGCAGGTTTCCGAAGACAACAGACCCCGCTTCCTCCATGATTGAGGCAATTTTAGCAATCCAGCCCGCATCTAGAAAAGGGGCAATGTCTATCAGAACCGGGTTTTGCAGGGCATTCCCGAAGGCAAGCAGCAGACCCGCCGCCGGCAAAATGGCCACAGGAAGCATAAGGGCTTTCCCGATTTTTTGCAAAACACCGAAAAACTTCTTGAACATACGGATAATCCTCCTTTAATGATGAAATGGAAACCTTTACAAAGGGCGCCAAGCATGAACCAATAGAAAAAGGCATGAGAAAAGAAGATGACAGGAAAAAGAGGGGCATACCCTCCTATATTCCCAAAATCTCCTTTACTCATGCCTGATCGGATCAGTAACACGTAAAGATGAAGATCTATTTGGTTTTCGCCCTAAGACGCTGCAAATGCAGGGTCAAGTACACTGCTTCCGCATCGTAGACAGGCTTTTTCAATGTTTGCTGCATCACTTTGATCAGCTTCCAAGATAAACTATAGCACACAGGGTATTCCGATTTCAAGAGTTCGGTCATTTTCTTAGGTTCTGCCGTCTCCTCGCCCTTGACCACACGCTCGATCGTGAATTGAAGATGGCGGATCAGGCGCATATAATCAATGCTGCTTTTATCCAAAGCCGTTTGGAAACTTTCCTCTATCATCTTGACAAGCCTCAAAATCAGTTCCGAGTAACGCGTCAAGTCACGGACGTTTTTCCCCGCGAGTGCGCTGTGTATATGAAGGGCAATGAACCCAATTTCTCCTTCCGGCAGGTTGACCTCGATCCGGCTGTTGATCATGGCCGTCACCTCCGAAGCAATCTCGTATTCTTTCGGATAGAGCCCCTTGATTTCCAGCAAAAATGGATTTCGGATGGCGAGTCCTTTCCTTATCCGGCTGACTGCAAACACTAGGTGGTCCGTCAACGCCACGTGAATGTGCTCATCCAGCGGCATTCCTGCACGCTTGCGGATCAGCTCAACTGCTGAAATCATGACCTTTTGCATTTCATCGTCCATATGCGAAACGAGCTGCACATATTGTTCCTGCTCATCCTGGTCCTTTAAAACGAACAATTTTTCCACTTGTTCCCGGACGATCGGGTCCCCTTTGCCCTTCCCAAACCCTATGCCCCTGCCGATCAGGATCACCTCGCTGCCCTGTTCATCCGAGGCAATCAGAACATTATTATTCAATGACTTTTTGACTAGGTATTTTTCCATTTTCCTATCCCCAATTTCTATCATTACAGGAGATTGTACCATTAAATCCGGAATTGTGAATGAGATTGTGTTTGGTTTCGTAATTATGAGGAAGGAGCTATTTTGAAAGGAGGGTTCGATGATGCATTATCAAACGTTTTCCCGCCACGCTGGAAGACCATCTGACGGCAGCAGGCGGAATGTGATAAAAGTGAATGGTGAAGGGAAGGTATCCGTGCGGCCGGACCAAGCGAAGGTGACGCTCGGCGCTTCAACGGAGGATCGGGAACTGGCAAAAGCACAGGAGGAAAATGCGGCGATCATCAGCCGGGTCCAACGAGCGCTGCGGGGTGCCGGCATACCGGAGGACCGCATACAAACTACAGATTATTCCATCTTTCCGCAGTATGACTATATAGAGGGCAAGCAGGTGTTTCGGGGCTACCGGGTACTTCATCTGCTGCTGGTGACAGTAGAGCCGATTGAAAAGACGGGTGCGGTGGTCGATATGGCCGTTGCCAACGGGGCAAATACGGTTTCGGGAATCGTTTTCGAAACTTCCCGCTATACCGAAGTTTATCTTCAAGCCTTGTCGCTGGCCGTGTTGAACGCCCGGGAAAAAGCAGAAACGATTGCTGCCACCATTGGCGTGCGGTTGGCTCCGGCCCCCATTTCCGTTACCGAAACGGTCCGTCGTCCAGGGGAACCCATTCCGTACGAAACATCCGCCTTTGTAAAAAGCGCCGCTGCGACCCCTATCCAGCCCGGGACAATGGAAGTGATCAGTCAAGTGGCGGCTGAATTTTTGTACGAGTAGGCGATTTTA
>DATBUB010000082.1:0-6019 GCA_036516555.1 Bacillaceae bacterium | reverse complement strand
GGCGAGGGATCAAAACAGCCAAAACAAACTGAAACAGAGAAAGTAGTGCCGTATGAGTTTCCGCTGACTGGTGTAAAAACAGATCAAAAGCCTGCCTCACGATCCGTAGCCGTCATGGTGAACAATCATCCCGCAGCACGGCCGCAAAGCGGGTTAAGCCAGGCGGATATCGTGTATGAGGTTTTGGCCGAAGGAAATGTTACGCGTCTGCTCGCCATTTTCCAAAGTGAAAAACCGGAAAGCATCGGTCCGGTCCGCAGTGCGCGTGATTATTTCATAGAACTTGCCCAGGGGTACGACAGCCTGTATATTGCACATGGATATAGTCCGGATGCAAAGGATATGCTGCTTTCAGGGAAATATGATCATTTGAATGGCATGCAGTATGATGGAACGCTGTTCAAAAGGGCATCTTTCAGAAAAGCTCCGCATAATTCCTATATTTCATACGACCGGATAGAAAAGGGAGCCTCCGACAACAATTACAGCATGGATACTGCCCCGGCGGGCCTTGACTTTTTAACGAAAGAAGAAGCGGAGACCCCGGAAGGGACAAAGACCGGTTCTGTAAAAATCTCCTATGGCAGCGATCCGCTGTTCACGGCGGAATATATATTTGACGAAGGGAAAGGCAAATACAGCCGCCTTGTCGGGGGAGAAGAAACAGCTGAATATGACTCCGGCAAGCCTGTCTTAATCGACAATATCATTGTGATTGAAGCTTCGCACAGGGTTATAGATGAATATGGAAGGCGCGCCATTGACCTGACCTCCGGCGGAAAAGCGTTTGTGTGGCAAAAAGGAATGATGCAGGAAACGGAGTGGAAAAACGTAAATGGCCGGCTTCTGCCTTATTCGGGAGGCGTTCCAGTAAAACTGGTTCCTGGCAAAACGTGGATCAGCATCGTTCCTTCCATGACGTCCGTCAAGTATGGTGAGTAACACTGAAGCAATAGTTGAATTAAAGGAGACCCGGAAAATATGCAAATTGAAAAATTACGCGGCAAAGAAGTCGATCAGCTTTTTCAAGCCATATTATCTTTAAAAGATTTGGATGAATGCTACCGTTTCTTCGATGATTTATGCACGATCAATGAAATCCAGTCCCTGTCACAGCGTCTGGAGGTTGCGCGGATGCTGAGAGAAGGAAATACGTACCATAAGATCGAATCCGAGACCGGCGCCAGCACGGCTACCATTTCCAGGGTGAAGCGCTGCCTGAACTACGGAAACGATACGTACGAAATGGTGCTGGAAAGGCTCCAAAATCAATCATGAACCGAAAAAATCCACGATGTTCGTTCATCGTGGTTTTTTGTTGCAATGGAACGCCAAGATTAGGCCGTACTTTTATCATATTTGGTTCTGCGAATGTTGGGCAAAATGTTATAATGGTGGATGGATAACGAAAATGGAGGATATGACTTTTATGTACGATGTTAGGCAGTGGCGCCATGTCTTTAAGCTGGATCCCAACAAGTCCATTTCAGATGAGACTCTTGAACGGGTGTGTGAATCGGGCACGGATGCCATCATAGTGGGCGGAACCGATGGGGTGACGCTGGAGAAAGTGCTGGATCTGATGGCCAGGGTCAGAAGATATACAGTCCCCTGCGTTCTCGAAGTAAGCAACATCGAATCCATCACTCCAGGCTTTGATCTTTATTTTATCCCCTCTGTTTTAAACAGCCGTGATATCCGCTGGATGACAGGGCTTCATCATGAAGCTGTAAAGGAATATGGGGAACTGATGAACTGGGACGAAATCCTGGTGGAAGGATATTGTATTTTAAATGGTGACTGCAAAGCGGCATCATTGACGCATGCCAATACGGATATAGATGCAGACGATGCCGTCGCCTTTGCGATGATGGCTGAAAAAATGTTCCGTCTGCCGATTTTTTATCTTGAATACAGCGGTACATACGGAAATCCGGAGCTTGTCCGCAAAGTAAAAGAGCAGCTGAACGAAACGACGCTATTTTACGGGGGCGGAATTTCGGGAACGGACCAAGCCAAGGAAATGGGCACGTATGCCGATGTAATTGTGGTCGGAAACGCGGTCTATGAAAATCTGGAAGAAGCTCTTAAAACGGTCGGCGCAGTCAAACGTGACAGCGGGCGATAGTGTGATTATAATGAGAACAAATGTTCTTGGGAGGACGGTGCAGAAAATGCAGTTTTTATCGGAGCGCCTTCTGGATGGGCTGAACCCCGAGCAGAAGGAGGCCGTCAAGACCACCGACGGCCCGCTGCTCATCATGGCGGGAGCCGGGAGCGGCAAAACCCGTGTCCTGACGCATCGAGTGGCATATTTAATGGTTGAAAAAGGGGTGAATCCATATAACATCCTTGCTATCACCTTTACAAACAAGGCGGCCCGTGAGATGAAGGACCGGATTGGAAGAATCATGGGAGGGACGGCTGAGGAAGTATGGATTTCCACGTTCCACTCGATGTGTGTGCGAATTTTGAGAAGGGATATTGACCGGCTCGGCTATAACCGGAACTTCACCATTCTCGATTCGACAGACCAGCAGTCCGTTATTAAAAATATATTAAAAGAACAAAATATCGATCCGAAGAAGTTTGAGCCGAGGGCCATTTTGGGTGCCATCAGCAGTGCAAAAAACGAGCTTATCAATACGGAAGAATTTGCGAAGCAATCTGCCGGCTATTATGGCGAGGTTGTCAGCAAAGTATACACGGAATACCAGCGCAGGCTCCGCCGGAACAATGCCCTTGATTTCGATGATTTGATCATGGTCACCATCCAGCTGTTTTCCAGGGTTCCGGAGGTTCTCGAATACTATCAGCGCAAATTCCAGTACATCCATGTAGACGAGTACCAGGATACAAACCGTGCTCAATATATGCTGGTCAAACAGCTTTCTTCCCGTTTTAAAAACCTCTGTGTGGTCGGCGATTCCGACCAGTCCATTTACCGCTGGCGCGGAGCGGATATTTCCAATATTTTATCCTTTGAAAAAGATTACCCGAATGCAAAAGTTATCATGCTGGAGCAGAATTACCGCTCAACCAAAAAGATTTTGGAAGCGGCCAACGAGGTCATCAAAAACAATTCCAACCGGAAGCCCAAAAATCTGTGGACAGATAATGACCACGGGCAAAAAATTGTTTATTACCGGGCTGATGGCGAACAGACCGAAGCTCAGTTTGTGGCTGGGAAGATAAAAGAAATGTGCGATGCCGGAAAGAGGAAGCTGTCGGATTTCGCCGTCCTTTACCGCACCAATGCCCAGTCGCGTGTCATCGAGGAAGTATTGCTTAAATCGAATATCCAATACAATATCGTCGGCGGAACAAAGTTCTATGACCGCAAGGAAATCAAGGACCTTCTTGCCTATCTCCGGCTGATTGCCAATCCGGATGACGACATCAGCCTCCTGAGGGTGATCAATGTTCCGAAGCGCGGAATCGGAGCGACCTCCCTTGATAAAATATCCCGCTATGCGCGGGAACAAGACATGTCGCTCTTCGAAGCGCTGGGTGAAGTGGATTTCATCGGCCTGGCAGGAAAAACAGCGAATGCTGCTGCCGAGTTTTATTCTTTCATCGGCAATTTTACCCAAATGCAGGAATTCCTTTCCGTCACCGAGCTTGTGGAGGACGTCATAGAAAAATCGGGATACCGGGAGATGCTGAAAGCTGAAAAATCACTTGAAGCGCAAAGCCGCCTGGAGAATATCGATGAGTTTCTATCCGTCACCAAAAGCTTTGAAGACGGCAGCGACGATAAGAGCCTCATTGCCTTCCTGACAGATTTGGCGCTTGTGGCTGACATAGACCGGCTGGATGAAGACGGAACGCCGGGTGAGGCGATCACCCTGATGACCCTTCACTCGGCAAAAGGCCTTGAATTCCCTGTCGTCTTTTTGATCGGCATGGAGGAAGGCGTTTTTCCTCATAGCCGTTCGCTCATGGAAGAGGACGAAATGGAAGAGGAGCGCAGGCTGGCGTATGTAGGGATCACACGGGCAGAGGAAGAGCTGTACATCACCAACGCCCAAATGAGGACCCTTTACGGCCGGACGAACATGAATCCCGTTTCCAGGTTTATTTCTGAAATACCGGAGGAACTGCTTGAGCATGCCCATGCAGAGGAAAGAAGGCAGACAACGCCATTTGGTTTCAGCACCGCATCTCCACACCGGCAAAGACCGGTGTCCAGGCCGGTACCCGTCCCTTCTGGTGCAGGAGATGCAAGCTGGAAAGCAGGGGACAGGGCGGAGCATAAAAAGTGGGGAATCGGAACGGTCGTCAGCGTCAAAGGAGAAGGCTCTGGCGCTGAGCTGGACATTGCGTTTCCAAGCCCTGTCGGCATCAAGCGGCTCCTGGCCGAATTTGCACCCATCAAAAAAGTCTAGGCCAGTCTGAGCGGCTACACTACATTTCGAAAGGGCTGTTTATATGGACCGCGAGATTGCAGAAAAGAAGCTGAAAGAACTTCATAATCTATTGAATCAATACAACTATGAATATCATGTGCTGGACAATCCGTCCGTTCCGGATGCAGAGTATGACCGGCTTATGCGGGAACTGAAAGGAATTGAACAGGAGTATCCCGAGCTGATCACTCCCGACTCCCCGACGCAGCGTGTTGGGGGAGAGGCCCTTTCCACTTTTGAAAAAGTGCGTCACGATACGCCGATGCTCAGCCTGGCCAACGCTTTTTCGGAAGAAGACCTCCGGGATTTCGACCGCAGGGTCCGGCAGGGAATCGGCGAAGATTACTCGTATATTTGTGAACTCAAAATAGACGGCCTGGCTGTTTCTCTCCGCTTTGAAGAAGGGCTGTTTGTGAAAGGATCGACAAGAGGGGATGGAACAGTCGGAGAGGATATCACGGCGAATCTGAAAACCATCCGTGCCATTCCGCTGAAACTGAATGAACCTTTAAGCATTGAGGTCCGCGGAGAGGCTTACATGCCGAAAAAATCCTTTGAGAAGCTCAACAAGGCGAGGGAAGAAAAGGGAGAAATGCTGTTCGCAAACCCGAGGAATGCGGCGGCAGGCTCCTTAAGGCAGCTGGATCCCCGCATTGCGGCATCGCGCAACCTGGATATTTTCCTGTATGGAATCGGCGACTACACGGCGACTGACGTCACCACGCACAGCGGCGGCCTGGACTTGCTTGAAAAGCTTGGGCTGAAAGTGAACAGGGAACGCAGAAAATGCAAGGATATTGAAGAGGTCATCCAGTTTGTCGAAAAATGGACGAAGGATCGCCCGAATCTTGATTATGAGATTGATGGGATCGTGGTAAAGGTGGATTCGCTCGAACAGCAGGAACAGCTTGGCTCCACCGCCAAAACTCCCCGTTGGGCGATTGCCTTTAAGTTTCCGGCTGAGGAAGTAGTTACAAAGCTCATCGATATTGAGCTGAGCGTAGGAAGGACGGGGGTTGTGACGCCTACGGCCATCCTGGAGCCGGTGAGGGTAGCCGGGACCACCGTCCAGAGGGCTTCCCTCCACAACGAAGACCTGATCCGGGAGAAAGACATCATGCTTGGCGATTGGGTCGTGGTCAAAAAAGCGGGCGACATCATTCCAGAAGTAGTGAATGTCCTGCCTGAACGGAGGACCGGAGAAGAACAGGCATTTTCCATGCCGACACACTGCCCGGAATGCGAAAGCGACCTTGTCCGCCTGGAAGGGGAGGTAGCTCTGCGGTGCATAAACCCGAAGTGTCCGGCGCAAATCAGGGAGAGCCTGATTCACTTTGTCTCACGTGATGCGATGAACATTGAAGGCCTGGGGGAAAAAGTGATCGGGCAGCTGTTTGCGCATGAGCTGGTCAGAGATGCAGCCGATATTTTTTTCCTGACAAAAGACAGGCTGCTCGAACTTGAGAGGATGGGAGAAAAATCGGTCAACAATTTGCTTGCAGCCATCCAGCTGTCGAAAGGGAATTCCCTTGAAAAGCTGCTGTTCGGGCTTGGTATCCGCCATGTAGGGGCCAAAGCAGCCAAGACGCTGGCACAGCACTTTGAGACGA
>DATBUB010000081.1:0-1543 GCA_036516555.1 Bacillaceae bacterium | reverse complement strand
TAGAGATATCAACGACGAAATCAGGGGCAGGCTGGTTGTTGATAAAATAAAAGAAAAGGTTACCCGCTTTATGGGCGGAAGCTTCGCTGTCTACGCTATACTTGCCGATTCCTGCAGAAAAATAGGCTTCCTTCACAAGCTCGGCACAATGGCCATGATCCGGATGGCGATCCTTAAAATATGGAGCAAACACAAGCCGAGGTTTATACGTCCGAATGACTTCAGTAACCATTCTTATATGTTCGTTCGTCATAAACAGCCCCCTGTCAGGCATTTGCAGATTGATTCGTTCGAACACACCTAGCTTACGGGCAGCAGCTTCAGCTTCCTCTCTCCTGGTTGCTACCGTTCCATTCGATGACAGCTCTGCCTGAGTCAAGTCACAAATTGCCACTTTTTTCCCGGCTGCTGTCCACTTATATATGGAGCCGGCCATGCCAATTTCTACATCATCGGCATGGGCTCCGAATGCTAATACATCTATTTTAACCACCGCTTTTCCCCCTCTTAGTCTAGAATGGAATCCAAGCCATACACGAGGGTATCTAAAGTAAGCACTGTCTCAACAGATACTTTTACACCAGACATAAATGATGCCCTGTTAAAGGAATCATGTCTAATCGTTAAGGTTTGCCCGCCTGCTCCAAACATGACTTGCTGGTGTGCAACCAAGCCCGGAAGCCTGACACTGTGAATGCGCATTCCATCAAAATCGGCACCCCTGGCACCGGCAATCGTTTCTTTTTCTTCGGGATGCCCCTGCTTTTTCTCTTTTCTATTACGAGCAATCATTTCAGCGGTTTTTATGGCTGTTCCGGATGGCGCATCAAGCTTTTGATCATGATGCATTTCAATGATTTCGACATCTTCAAAATATTTGGCAGCCATCTCCGAAAACTTCATCATCAAGATGGCGCCAATTGCAAAATTAGGAGCAATGATGCAACCGATCCCTTTGTCCTCGGCAAGCTTTTTTATTTCATCCAGCTGTTCAGATGTAAAGCCCGTTGTTCCCACTACAGGACGAACACCGTGCTCCAATGCTGTTTTTGTATGTAAATATCCTCTTTCAGGAGTTGTCAAATCAATTAGAACATCTGCTTCACTCTTTTGGAAACACTCTTCAATGTTTGTAAATATGGGGGCATCTATTCCGGTAAATTGGTCATAATCAGAAAGAAGCTTTCAATCATTTTTGCGATCAATGACAGCAACAAGCTGAAAATGCGGCGTTTCCTCCACTAGTTGGACTGCTTCTCTTCCCATACGGCCGCGTGGGCCTGCCACTATAATCTTAATATTTTCATTCATTTTCTTCACCTTCACCTTTTCTCGTCCATCTGTTTTTATCACGCGTATTAAATTTGTGCATTACCTGATCATGGGCCGTCTGCAAATCGATTTGCAGTGAGTTGGCAAAACAAATAATTACAAAAAGCAGATCACCCAGCTCCTCCTGGATCGTGTTTTCTTTTTCTTCTGCTTTTTTTCTTTTTTCACCATAATAATGATTGACTTCTCTGGCCAATTCACCCAATTCTTC
>DATBUB010000080.1:0-2667 GCA_036516555.1 Bacillaceae bacterium | reverse complement strand
CCCAGGTTTGGGACCCTTTCAGCATTATAATCCCCCCCATGTGGTCAAAATCGTCTTGATGAGAGCAACAACAAAGGCGGAAAAAACACCGAACAAGATCACCGACCCTGCAAGCTTGAACATATTCCCGCCGACTCCCAGAACAAACCCTTCTGAGCGATGTTCTATTGCAGCCGATATGACGGCGTTCCCAAATCCAGTGACAGGCACTGCACTGCCCGCTCCGGCATATTGGCCGATTCGGTCATACGCACCAAAGCCTGTCAGCAGCATCGCGCCAAAAACCATTGTTGCCACAGTTGGATTCCCAGCCGTCTGCTCCGTAAAATCAAAAAAGTATATATAAAAATACGTGACGGCCTGGCCGATGGCACAAATGATGCCCCCGGTAAAAAAAGCACGTATGCAATTTTTCAGGACCGGTCTTTGCAATTCATGCTTTTTTTGTAATGAATCATATTGCTGTTGTTCTGGAGTTTTTTTCTTGCTGGACATAATGTATATTCTCTCCTATGTCATTTCTTTTTTTAATTGGATGATCTTTTTAAATCTCTTCTCTGCGTCCTCTTGGGACAGATTTTTGTGGTCCAAATCCTCTCTCAAACGGATAGATTCAAGGAAAATCTTGTAATCGCTTGAAACAATAAATTGATCCTCCGGATACTTTTTATTCAATTTCTCGGTAAGGTCTTTCTCTATTTTTTTCATTTTGAACCGTTGGAGATGCCTTACCTTGTAGGCAACTATCACCTCTTTTTCACCTTCAATGACCGCTGCATCATAAATTTCATTTATCTGGTTCACTTCTTTCCTCACCCGGTAGGCAACTGATTTGTCTTCCGGTCTGGATTTCAGTTCAATCGGGGAGGGCCGTGTCGTTTTAATAAGAGCCGATTCGCTTTTGTCATGTTCCTTTCCTGAACATCCCGCCACCTGAGTCAATAAGATGGCAGCTGCCGCGGCGGCTGCTAATCGTTTTACCATTGGGATCCCCCTGCCTTCTCGTTTCTTATGTCTATTTTTCACCAATTTTCATTATTTATGAATGCAAAAGAAAAACTAAGGGTCAATACACCAAAAAAGCAGGCCATTCTGATAGGAATGGACCCGCTTCTTTGAAAAGGGCTATCTTTTTGGTTTTTTGACAGGCTTGCCGCATCCGCAATTTTTTTTCTTTGGTCTGGAAGGAAGAGATGGCACGTGCGGGCGTTGGTAATCATTTCTCATATCGTTCACTTCCCATTATTTAGTGGTCAGCACCCTTCTCTTTACAAAATATGATAAAACGATTAGGTTGGTTTGTTGTTTTTGCCGATTAATCGGAAATCCATTTTTGTACCAGGGTTTCAATGAAAGCTGCAAACCCTGCTATGGCCAGGATGAGGATCACTGCCTGCATAAATGATGGATAAATCATGTAAAGTCCATACAGGGCAATGGCAGACCATATACCGGTACACCAATGGCAGCTCAACAATTCGCCAATCCAACCCCTAAGCCCGCCTTCCCTGGGCACAAGAAAGACTTCCATGTTCCCCATCTCATCCTCTTCCTCGACCTCCATCATGAATGGTCCCCTCAATGGTTCCGTTATCCGATCATAAACAATCAGCCTGGTCAGCCTGAAGGATGCAATACTGAACAATACAACATGCAACCACGTGATATCCAGCGTTTTCCCCTCCTTAAATGCCTATTTTCCCAAATGCAGGCGGATGTCTGTAACTCATTTGTCCCTGATTTAATATGTTATTAGTGTAAATGGACCAATAAATACGACAAGGAGGAATATCCTATGGGTTTTGATGAAATGGAAACCTTTGATCATGATACAGAGAAAAAACATCATGGCGACTGCGGCTGCAGCTTGAATTGTATTTGCCAAGTTGTCAGGGCGATCAAAGATATCCAGGATGAGGCAGTGGAAGATGATTGCATCCGCTGCACAACAAACTGCTTTATCGAGCCATTGGGCGAGCTGACGAGTCCCGTACGTGAGCGGGCGGATACACGGGTATTTACACTGACAGGAAAAGACGGAGAATTGTTCAAAGCGTTCTTCCGCGGAGTTGACGGAAAGTGCATTTCGGTGTTTTTCCGGGTTGAAGACATCTTTGACAACTGCTGCGCCACCCTGCGTGTACTCATTCCACTGACAAAGGATAAGCATGTTGTCGACCTTATAAACGAAAAAGGAAAGCTCGATTTGAACGAACTTTGCAGGGTCCGCCGCTGGGCTCGCAGCAACAGCTGCATCACCGTTGATCTTCACTGCTTCTGCGCCATCCAATGCATTGCAGATGTTGATTTGGAAATTTGCGACTGATACAGTATCATAAACCGGGCCAGAACAACCTTTTGTCTGGCCCTTTTTTTTATTTACTGATACGAATGGCTATGAGTTTTGCACGCCTAATGGTCACTTCCTGTCCGTTTGGCTGCAAAATGGTAGCTTCTCCATCGTTATAGGAAAGAAGCATGCCCTTTAATGGATTCTCTTTGGTTACGAAAATACACGAATAAGGGGGGCGGTTGGCCGGATATCCCGCCAGGAAATGCAGCTTTTCGTCTATCGTCAGCTCCTTGAATGACTTGACTGGGTTAAGTCTAGCCGCTCCACGTTTTAGCTTGGGCTTTCGGTCGTGAATAATGGGGGCAGATGGTACA
>DATBUB010000079.1:0-13028 GCA_036516555.1 Bacillaceae bacterium | reverse complement strand
GGAGGAAGCCATTAGCCTAAAGGTTAAGCCGGAACAGCGTCAATTTGTGGCCTCCAATCTGTATTCTGTTGCACAGGTTCAGTTTTTGGATGATTTTCAAGCCATGGGGCTCTATGAGAAGAAGGATGGGCCAATGATTGGATTTGCTATGTATGGCATCGATCCTGACGACCGGAATTTTTGGATATACAGGCTCATGATCGATCAAAAACACTAGGGGAAAGGATTGGGGTCTGCTGCCCTGCAATGTATTTTAGAAGATATCCGATCGAGGAATGAGTCCGTAAATGCCGCATGCATCATGATCGGGTACCATCCCCAGAATATTGGAGCCAGGATGGCTTATGCGAAAGCGGGATTCGTTGAAACGGAAATGGCCCCATGGGGAGAACAGCTCGCAAGGTATTGGCTGAAATAAGACTGACAATCAGTCAAATATGTTATGAAGAATGCCAGATAAAGAGAAAAGAACACCGCGGATGATCAATGCGGTGTTCTTCTTGCCGGTTTTATTGATTTACATAAAAGATTCTCGTTTCTCTGGTAACCTTCCCAGCCATGTTCGCGACTTCGAATGTCACGACGTGGAAATTTTCCTTCAATGGATCTTCCACTTGGAAGGAAATCGTTTTGCTTGCTTTGTCATATGCGGGTTCATATTGAATTCCGTCAACCATGACACGGATGCTGGATTCGTCTATGGCTGCTCCTTTACTGTCGCCAATGGTTGCGGTCAATAACGGAGTGCTGCTTTGAATGATTTCACCCATTTTGAAAGCCGGGCTGACAGAGGGTCCCTGGCCCGCGCTGTCCTGATTTTTTTCTGCCAGCTTTTCAACTTCTTTCAATACGCGCAACGTATTTTTGCCAAGCAATTTTTCAATATCCTGTTTGGAGTAGCCCCTTCTGACCAGTTCCTCTGTTACTTTATAAAACTCCGAAGAATCCTTAAGATCAGACGGGAGCGGACCTCCATCAAAATCAGAGCCCAATCCCACGTGATCAATCCCGATCAGGTTCACAGCATGATCAATGTGATCAACATAATCCTTGATATATACTTTCTCATTCGGGTATCCATACTTCAGAAAATCGGGATAAAAAACGATTCCGATGACGCCGCCATTTTCAGCAAGGGCCTTCAGCTGTTCGTCTGTCAGATTCCGCTGGTGGTTTCTCAAAGCATGAACGCCGGAATGGCTGGCAATGATGGGGGCTTCCGATACTTCGATGACTTCCCAGAACGTATTCTCCGACATGTGGGAGACATCGATGACCATACCGAGCTTGTTCATTTCTTTTGCGACTTTCTCACCAAGCTCTGTCAATCCGCCTGTAGAAGGAGTTCTGTCCGGATCCCCATATACACGGTTCGCCCCTTCTCCCAAGGCGTTCGAGTAGTTCCAGTTAAAGCCCACAGCTCTAACTCCCAGGTCGTAATATTGATGAAGGAGGCCGATGGCATTCTCCTCATCCATTGAGTAGGCGCCTTCGATGGTCGGCACAGCCGCAATTTTACCGGCGCGGACTGCTTTGTCAATTTCCTTTACGGAAGTCGTGATGGCCAACAGGTCCGAATTCCGTTCTTCCGTCCAATAAAGGGCATTGATCAAGGCAAGAGTACGGCTGATGCTGCGTGGCGTGTTCCCATAATAGCCGGATGTATATGCGGCAAAGAAAGGAACATTCAGCCCGCCCTCGTGAAGCTTTGGAATATCAATATGGAAGCCCGTGTTCCCCCGGATATCCGTGGATGGCAGCCATGTAACCGGGTCCACCACCTTCATCATCGTGTCATTATGGCTGTCGACAACCGTGGAGTTGAAATGAATATCGCGTGCAGATTCTTCCTTCGCGTATCCCTTCTCCTGATAGGTAAAAGCGTACGAAAGGGTTAACACAACAGCCAATATACCGTAAAGAAGTTTCTTCATAACCGTTCCCTCCCAGAAAGTGATTACACGTCCATACGTGTCTTGAATGCTTTCTCAAGGTGAATTTGCCGATTCCCCGCTCAGCCCCCTCTCGAATGTATAAGGACCATGGTCGCAAGCATGTTATGTATGGAGGCCCTTATGATTGTGGACATTATAAAGCTGAGCTTCAGGACTATCAATATATATTGAAAATTCGGTTACATAGTCCTGTTATGCGTTGTATCTTTTATCACGTTTTTTTCTGGATAGGTAATCCGAAAGTATCGTGAGGAACTATAATGTCCCCATTAAGCGTAATACCATAGCCATTTTCAAAATGATTTCTTTAAAACGCAAAAAAGCACAGCCGGCTTCGGAGCCGTTGGCTGTGCTTTCACATGTATAAAAATGATTATTCGCCTGTAACGAATGGAAGAAGTGCCATTTGACGAGCACGTTTGATTGCTGCAGTCAATTTGCGTTGGTACTTCGCGCTTGTTCCAGTTACACGGCGCGGAAGGATTTTTCCACGTTCAGAGATAAATTTTTTAAGTAATTCAACGTCTTTGTAGTCGATGTGTGTGATACCGTTTGAAGTAAAGAAACACACTTTCCGACGTTTGCGTCCGCCTCTGCGTCCACCTGCCATAGGAATAACCTCCTTTTGGTTAGATTTGTATTAGAATGGAAGATCGTCATCTGAGATGTCAATCGGCTGGCCATCATTGGAAAACGGATCTTCGTCTGTGCGGGTATAGTTTTGGTTGCGCTGATTCTGATTTTGTCCGCCATAGGAGTGGTTCTGGTTTCTTTGGTCTCCGCCGTATGAGCTTCCTCCAAAGTCTCCGCCGCGATTTTGTGAGGCAGCTCCCCCGCCACCGCTTTTCGGCTCAAGAAATTGAACGCTTTCTGCCACTACTTCGGTAACATAAACGCGTTTTCCATCTTGGCCCTCATAGCTGCGTGTCTGGACGCGGCCATCAACTCCCGCCAAGCTTCCTTTTTTGAGGAAATTGGCGACATTTTCTGCGGGACGGCGCCATACAACACAGTTAATGAAGTCGGCTTCGCGCTCCCCCTGTTGATTTGTAAAAGTACGGTTAACAGCTAACGTAAAAGTGGCTACTGGCACTCCGTTTGGAGTGTAGCGCAATTCAGGGTCTTTTGTTAATCGGCCTACTAAAACAACTCGGTTCATCATCAGAATCAACCTCTTCCCGATTTACTTCTGTATAAAATGTTTCACGTGGAACATTTACGTTTATTCTTCTTCTTTAACAATGATATGACGGATGATATCGTCACTGATCTTCGCAAGACGGTCGAATTCCTGAACAGCTTCAGGTTTTGCATTCGTTTTGATCAAACGGTAGAAACCGTCACGGAAATCTTCGATCTCGTATGCAAGACGACGCTTACCCCAATCCTTTGATTCGATGATCTCCGCACCTTCATTTTTAAGGATGTTGTCGAAACGCTCAACTACAGCTGCTTTCGCTTCCTCTTCAATGTTTGGGCGGATGATGTACATGATTTCGTACTTTCTCATCGTTGGTCACCTCCTTATGGTCTATGCGGTCCTTTTTTGGTGTAAAAAGGACAAGGAGCAATTTTCATTACTCACAATGAGTAAGTATAGCATATATGGTCAGCAATGGCAATGTCCCCGCTGGTTCTTTTGTAAAAAGAAAATAAGTGCCCGAGTTGGCGGACACCTGCTATGCCTTCACAAGAAAAAGGGTGCCCGATGATCAGGCACCCTCCCCCTTATTCGCTGCTCTTTTTGTTATTGTCGTTTTCGTATGCATCCTTGGATGGATTATATAGTTTATCGAGATCAGGCTCTTCCGCAAATTCTGTACCATAGTTTGGTCTTGCAT
The DNA here is from genome assembly GCA_036516555.1 of Bacillaceae bacterium. Taxonomy (GTDB): domain Bacteria; phylum Bacillota; class Bacilli; order Bacillales; family Bacillaceae_C; genus DATBUB01. The sequence goes on along the minus strand of DATBUB010000079.1, from coordinate 9,232 downwards.
ACGTGGTTTGGTTTCTCTGATTGTTTTGGCCGCCATTGTTCCCGGCCTGCTGCTGGTTCTGCGCTCCAGCGGTGGCTTTATCGTCCTGGAACAGGTAAGACAAGGCAATCAATCCGCTTAGCCCCACAAGGGTGTAAATGAGCCGGGACATGCCGGACTCCTGGCCGCCAAAAATAGCCGCTACCAAGTCGAACTGAAATAAACCGATCAACCCCCAGTTAATTGCACCTATAACTGTCAAGGCCAACGCAATCCGTCTTAATGTTTTCACGCTTGACACCTCCTTCTTCTCCAGAAAAGGCTTTCCTTGAACCATTAACATGATTGCTATTGATTCCACCCTATTTTTTGAAGAATCCGGAGGTTTATGACTGGTAAAACCACCCAAAGGCTACTTACCGCTCTGCATCCGCTCCCTTAGCAAAAATTTTTGAAGCTTTCCGCTCGCATTTCTCGGCAGCTCTTCGGTGAATACATATTTCCTTGGCCGTTTAAAGCGTGCCAGCCGCCCATTTGCTACAAAAAATTGGTCTAACTCTTCCGCCGTGAGGGAAGGATCTTTTTTCACAATAAAAGCCACCACGCTTTCACCCCAAACCGGATCAGGTTCACCCACTACGGCTGCATCCAATACACCCGGGTGATCGAACAGGACATCCTCCACTTCGCGGGAGTATATGTTTTCACCGCCCGAAATAATCATATCTTTTACACGGTCGCTTACCCATAGGTATCCTTCCTCATCCATATATCCGATATCCCCCGAATGGTACCAGCCCTTATACAAAGCTTCAGAAGTGGCTTCCGGCCGGTTGAAATAACCATTCATCATGCTTGGCCCGCGCACGATGATTTCACCGAGTTCATCCGGTTTGCATATATCATCCGGGTCAGAAGGGCCCCCTTCCCTCGTCCGGACCACGCGAATTTCATGATTCACCAGTGCTTTTCCTGCAGAACCTGCTTTGGACAGCTGCTCATCTTCAAACAGGACCGTGATGGCAGGGCCCATTTCCGTCATTCCGTATGCTTGGAACAATTGGATATGGAGCGTTTCGTGCAGTTCTTTCACAAGTGCAGGAGCCATGGGCGCCCCGCCGTATAATCCGTGGCGGAGTGAGGAAAAATCAGCATGGGACAAGTCTTCGCGCAGCATCATATTCCACATGGTCGGTGCAGCAAATAGCGTTGTAATCTTTTCTTCTTGGATGGCGCTGATCACTTCTTTGGCGTCAAAATGGTGCATGATGACATTTGTTCCGCCCATATGCAGGCGCGGAAGGAAGGCACAATGGAGTTCAGCGCAGTGGAACATAGGGGCAACAGACAAGCCTCTCTCCAGTTTTGTAACCCGCATGGAAGCTGCCATGATCAAGCTTTGGTCCACCATGTCCCGGTGTGTATGCAGGACGCCCTTTGGGGTGCCCGTCGTCCCGGAAGTGTACATGACTGCATACAGGTCATCTTCATGAAGCTCGCATTCCGGCCGATCTTCCGATGCGTCCTCCAGCTGGTCTTCATAGTGCAGGCAGTACGTCTCGCTGCACTCATCTATGCACCAATATTCGATATCCGGCAATGCCTGCGCAGCTGCAGAGACTTCAGGGCTCGTTGCTCTTTCAAATAGGACGATCTTCGGAGAAGCATCACGTAAAATGAATTCAATTTCCCTGCCGGTCAGCCTGAAATTTACAGGGTTGAACACAGCTCCAATTTTCATGCAGGCAAAAAGGGCCGTGGCAAACTCTGCTGTATTATATAATACGGTCGACACCCGGTCTCCCTTCTGGACGCCCGAGCGCCTGAACGCATTTGCCAGCCGGTTGACGTCTGCATCCCATTCCTGATAGGTCCAGCTTTTTCCGAGCCTTCTGTCCACCAATCCTTCTTTATGCGGAAACTTAGCTGCTGTCTGCTCAAATACATCTCTCAGTGTCGGTCCCATTTTTCCTCACTCCTCGAGTTTATTGAGTGCAACAACATACAACTGCCCATCAAAAGCAGCGATGAACGGATAGCCGGCCTGCAGGACATTTTATTTCGGCTGCATCCGGAGGGCGCCATCCAGGCGGATCACTTCTCCGTTCAGCATGGAGTTCTCCATTATATGGCGGACGAGACTTGCGTATTCGCCGGGTTGGCCAAGCCTCTGGGGAAAAGGGGTCATTTTTCCGAGTGCGTCTTTTGCACCGGCAGGGAGGGTGTCGAACATGGGTGTTTCAAACAGTCCCGGAGCGATGGAGACCACCCGTATCCCATGTGCCGCAAGCTCCCTGGCAATCGGAAGCGTCATGCTTGCCACACCCCCTTTAGATGCACTGTACGCCGCTTGGCCGATCTGCCCCTCAAAGGCAGCCACGGAAGCCGTATTCACAATCACTCCCCGTTCCCCTTGCAGATTGGCCGTGTTGCGGATCATCCGTTCAGTAGCAAGCCTAATGACATTAAATGTCCCGACAAGGTTGACCTGCAGCACTTTTGAAAAGGCCTCAAGGGAATGTGCTCCCCTTCTTCCAGCCACCTTTTCTCCGTGAGCGATACCGGCACAGTTGACGACAGCATTCACTCCGCCAAATCGGTTTTCGGCTTGATCCAAAAGAGTCAGGACATCCTCTTCGCTTGTCACGTCCGTTTTGACGAAGTGTGTATGGTCTCCCAGCTCTTCTGCCAGCTTGAACCCTTTATCCTCATTCATATCAGCTATGACGGCTTTTCCCCCTGCCCGAATGATCTCCCTCACCGCGGCCTCACCCAGTCCTGAAGCACCGCCTGTCACAACTGCTCGTATATCCTCTATCTGCATGCCTTTCCCCTCCTTAATCCAGTCGCTCGACAATGGTGGCATTGGCCATCCCAAAGCCTTCACAGATCGCCTGGAGGCCGAACCTCTTTTCCTGCCGCTCCAGTTCGTGCAAGAGGGTCGTCATGACACGGGCCCCGCTTGCTCCCAAAGGATGCCCAAGCGCTATGGCGCCGCCGTTGACATTCAATTTTCCAGGATCCGCCCCCGTTTCTTTCAGCCAATGGAGAGGCACGGAGGCGAACGCCTCATTGATTTCAAACAAATCAATTTCATGAAGTATCATGCCGGCTTTTTTCAGCACCTTTTCCGTCGCGGGAACCGGGCCCGTCAGCATGAGGGTGGGATCAGATCCCACAACCGACCGTGCCAGGATCCGGAAACGGGGTTTCAAGCCCAGTTCCAACGCTTTTTCTTTTGACATGAGGAGAATGGCGGCTGCCCCGTCGCTGATTTGGCTTGAGTTGCCCGCTGTAATGTTTCCGTTTTCCATGAAGGATGAGGCCAGGCCTGCCAGTTTCTCCAGTGAGGAGTTCGCACGCGGCCCCTCGTCCTTCGTTACTGTAATGATTTCGCCTTCCGTGCCGACTGTGCGGATCGGCATGATTTCCCGCTCAAATCTTCCTTCTGCCATGGCCTTCAATGCTTTGTCATGGCTTTGTAGAGAAAACCTGTCCAGATCCTCCCTCGTAAAACCGGATTGCTCCGCTATTCTTTCGGCAGACAATCCCTGGTTGATCATTTCGTATTTACTCGTCAATTGTTCGCTGTGTTTCGCCCCTTGCAGATTGGAAAACATCGGTACGCGCGACATATTTTCCACCCCGCAGGCAATGACGCAATCCATATCGCCCGAAGCAATAGCCTGAGAGGCAAAGTGGACCGCCTGCTGACTAGAGCCGCACTGCCGGTCAAGCGTCACCCCCGGCACTTCAATCGGAAACCCTGCCATCAGCGCTGCAATCCGAGCGATATCCCCTGCCTGCTCACTTGTCTGCGTAACACAGCCTGCGATGACATCCTCAACGATGGCGGAATCGACTCCTGCCCGTTCAACCACTTCTTTCAAAACGCTTGCGAGCAGCTCATCCGGCCTTATTCCGCTTAAGGAACCGTTTCTTTTTCCAACCGGGGTCCTCACCGCTTCAATAATGACTGTTTCTCTCATCCTGTCTTCCTCCCTCGCCTTCTACTGCAATCCCATCTTTTTGGCGATGATGGTTTTCATGATTTCATTCGAACCTGCATAAATGGCCGCAACAGGGGCATCCCGGAAACGCCGGGCAATCTCGTATTCCTCCATATAACCGTATCCCCCATGAAGCTGCATGCATGTTTCTGCGGTTTTCTTCAACAGATCGGTTACCCACCATTTCGCCATGGAGACTTCCTTTACGGCTTCTTCGCCGTTCATGTGTCGGACAATGACTGAGTCGACAAAAGTACGGCCGATTTCTATCTCCGTTTCCAGCTCAGCCAGGGCAAACTGCGTATGCTGGAAATCAGCGATACGCTTGCCAAACGCCTTGCGGTTTTTCACGTAATCCACCGTGATATCCAGCATTCTTCTTGCAGCCGCCATTCCGCCAATGGCCACGATGAGCCGCTCCTGCTGCAGCTGTTCCATGAGGTAATAAAAGCCTTTGCCCTCTTCGCCCAGCAGATTGGCAACAGGTACAATGGCATCTTCGAATATAAGCTCAGCGGTATCCTGGCTATGAAGCCCCACTTTATTCAGTTTCTTCCCTCTAGAAAAACCAGGCATTCCGCGTTCCACAACAAGCAGGCTGATTCCTCTGTGGGCCGGCACCGCTTTCGGATCCGTTTTACAGACGACTATGGCCAAATCACAGTGGATGCCGTTCGTGATGAAAATTTTTTCTCCATTGAGGATGTAGCTGTCCCCATCCCTGACGGCCGTCGTTTTGATGCCGGCCAGATCCGATCCGGCTCCAGGCTCCGTCATGGCTATGGCGGAAATGATTTCGCCGGTGATACACTTTGACAGCCAGCGGTTTTTTTGATCCTTGTTCCCATATCGGCGAAGGTACGGCACAACAATGTCGTTGTGCAGGCCAATACCGATCAGGCCTGTACCTACGCGTTCCAATTCCTCGTTGATGACGACTGAATACCCGAAATCGGCATCAAATCCGCCATACTCTTCATCCAGCCAAGGACATAAAAATCCCTGGCTCCCGAGTTTCTCCCAAAATGAGCGGGGAATCATCCCATTTTGTTCCCATTCATCAAAGAATGGGTAGGCCTCTCTTTCCAGAAATTTGCGCAGCGATTCCCGCAGCAGCTCATGTTCCTCCTGTATATAGGCAGGCTGCAATGGCATCCATCTCCTTTCTGTCCAACTATACATTTGCATGAATATTCCGTCTCTTAATGACAGAAAAAGGCTCTCGTCTATAATATGTTTCTCTTTGGCCCCTTATTTTTCCTCCATTTGAACAAAAGAAAAAGCACCCCGCAGGATGCTTATACATTAAATCGGAAGTGGATGACGTCCCCGTCCTGAACAAGATATTCTTTTCCTTCCAGGCGCACTTTCCCGGCTTCGCGGGCGGCTGCCATCGATCCTCCCGCCAACAGGTCCTCATAGGAAACCGTTTCGGCACGGATGAATCCTTTTTCAAAGTCAGAATGGATGATGCCCGCGCATTGCGGGGCCTTCATGCCTTTCTTGAAGGTCCACGCACGAACTTCCTGGACACCGGCCGTAAAGTAGGTCGCCAATCCAAGAAGGTCATAGGCTGCACGGATCAGCTGGTCAAGCCCTGATTCCTTGATGCCCAACTCCTCCAGGAACATGGCTTTCTCGTCCTCATCGAGCTCGGCGATTTCCTCTTCGATTTTGGCGCAGACAACGATCACTTCAGCATTGTCATTTTTGGCGAATTCCCTTACCTTCTGGACATACTCATTGCCGGACGGGTCGGCAACATCTTCTTCCCCGACGTTTGCAACATACAGAACCGGCTTGGAAGTCAAAAGATGCAGGCCTTTTACGTATTTCGTCTGCTCTTCGTTGAACTCCAGCGTACGGGCCGGTTTGTCCGACTCAAACGCTTCTTTCAGCAGGGACAGCACTTCAAATTCGGCCACCGCGTCTTTTTCTTTTTGCTTTGCAAGCTTTTCAACGCGGCCGATGCGCTTGTCCACAGACTCAAGGTCGGCCAGAATCAGCTCAAGATTAATCGTTTCAATATCATCAATGGGATCCACTTTTCCCGATACATGCGTGATGTTGCCATCGGCAAAGCAGCGGACCACATGACAGATGGCATCCACTTGGCGGATATGGGACAGGAATTTGTTTCCGAGCCCCTCTCCTTTGCTTGCCCCTTTGACGATTCCGGCAATATCCGTAAATTCAAAGGCGGTTGGCACTGTCTTTTTAGGCTGGACAAGCTCCGTCAATTTTTGGAGACGGTAATCCGGCACCTCTACAATCCCGATATTCGGGTCGATTGTACAAAAAGGATAGTTGGCAGACTCTGCGCCTGCTTTCGTGATTGCATTGAATAATGTTGACTTTCCGACGTTGGGCAGCCCAACGATTCCCGCTGTTAGAGCCATTTCGGTCACTCCTCTTCTGTGAAGGCAATAAAATTCCATTGTCTTCAATCCTTTCATCATTATAGAAGTATAGCGGGAAATGCGCAAGAGCCCTGCAGGATAAGCGTTAGAACACCCAGCTATTGGGGTAATAAGAAAGAGAAACCCCGGCAGCCTGATGTGCCGGGGGTTCATTTCCAATCAATTTTCGTCTTTTTGAAATACTTTTTTTACTTTTCTCGTAAATTCCCTTCTTGGGAGCATGACACTGTGGCCGCAGCCTTCGCATTTAATCCGGATATCCATGCCCATCCGGATAATTTGCCAGCGATTCGTTCCGCATGGATGCGGCTTTTTCATTTCGACAACATCATGAAGATCGAATTCTTTCTTTTCCAAGTCTCATTCCCCCTGCTTCTTTTGAAGGTTTTTCATGATACTGTTTTCCATTTCCAAGTCGTTGCCTTTAGAGTACATAACGATGCGCTGATAAGGAATGTCAATATTATGGGCCTCAAACTCCAGTTTTAGTTCCTTTCGGAGCTGGCGCTCTATGTACCAATGCCTCAAGGGCAAGGTTTCAGCGGTGATCCTGAGGATGATTTCAGATGGTCCAAGCTGTTGGACGCCCAGAAGCTGCGGTTTGCCGACCAAATCTTCATAGCGGTCCGGCATTCCGTCCAACAGTTTTTGTATGACAGCTTCCGCCTTGTTGATGTCCCCTTCATAGCTGATGCCGACATCGACAACGGCAATGCTGTTATGGATGGAGAAGTTGGTTACTTCGGTAATGCTGCCGTTTGGCAAAATATATAACTCTCCTCTCCAGTTTAGTATCTTCGTGGTCCGCAGGCCAATTTCCTGCACCACGCCTTCGAACTGGCCGATCCTCACCTGGTCGCCTACGGAAAACTGATCTTCAAAAATGATGAAGAAGCCGGAGATGATATCCTTTACAAGGTTTTGGGCACCAAATCCGACAGCAAGCCCGAGGATGCCGGCCCCTGCGAGGAGCCCTGTGATATCGATGGTCAAGGTGGAAAGGATCGTGACAAAGGCAATGAAGTATACCCCATATGTCAGGATGTTCTGCAGTAGCTTTGCGAGTGTTACTTCCCGTCTTTCCGAAAATCGGAGCGGAGCTTTCGATTTAAATTTCAGCATATTCCGGATAAAGACTCGCCCAACCCGGATGATGAGCGAAGACAGTACCAGAATCGTCAATATTTTCACCAGGATAAAGCCAAAATCAATCCACATTTCCTGGTTCAGCAGTTTTTCGGCCAGGATATTTGTCTTTTGTTCTATTTCATCAAGCTGTTCATCCATAGACTGCCACCTTCCTTGTTTATGAATTCTTATTTGATGGAATCTAAAGGTTAAGGTGTTCTTATTTTAACAGCAACAGGGCTGTTTTCATAGTTTCGTTTTCATATGCCAACTGTCACAATATTGTTTCAATATGTATAGATTATATCCTCTTTCCGTATACTGTTTAAGACAACAGAAAGGGAGTGGTCGGGTGAATCCGCTGGGTTTGTTTAAGAAGGACGAAAATGAAGAAGTCAAAATGCATTATGAGGATAATGATGCCATTCAGAAGATTTCAGCCGGCCTGCTTAACATGCTCCCTTTGGGCTATCACAGGCATGTTGTCCTTGTCTGTATCGGAACGGACCGTTCTACAGGGGATTCACTCGGCCCCTTGGCAGGGACTTTCCTCCAAGATTCCAGCCTGAAGCGGTTTCACCTGTACGGTACGCTCGAAGACCCGGTCCATGCCGTCAATTTAAAGGAGAAATTGGAGCTGATTCACCAAAGCCATTTCCGCCCCTTCATCATTGCTCTTGATGCCTGTCTAGGCAGGCTGAATCATGTGGGAGATATCCGCATTGGCATGGGTCCGGTAAAACCGGGTGCCGGGGTGAACAAAGATTTGCCCGAGGTGGGCGATCTCAATATCACCGGAATCGTCAATGTGAGCGGATATATGGAGTTTTCTGTCCTTCAAAATACCCGGCTTAACCTCGTCATGAAAATGGCCAAGACGATTGCTGCGGGAATTGTTGAGGCAGACCGCGCGTATGCAGCGAGAAAGCCTCGCTTAAAGCTCGAACCTGAAAGGAAAGAAACCGTCAACTGAAAAGGGACTATCCAGAAAGTCAGTGATAATTGATTTTCTGTGATAGCCCTCTTTTCTATGTATGAAAGTGTAAAAACAGTTCAATAAAAAAACGTTGCTCTCCGTTAAGGCGGGCGCTTTCCGCGGGCATTGCCTCCCGCCTCACCCCCTTGGCGCCGCGCGGGGTCTTAAAGCTCATGCCATTCCCGGCCTGCACTGCAAGCAACAACAAGCAAGCGGGCTGGGACGATACTATCATTTCTTGGTTAAGAATAGAATAAGTCTCTTTCTGCTTAATTGGAAAGCCCCATTCTTTTACGCAAGATAATGATGGTATCCATACATGATGCTGACGATAACCGCAACAATGAGAATGCCTGGGAGCAGGTTAGCCACCCGGATTTTTGTAATGCCGGCAAGGTTCAGCCCGATGGCAAAGATCATGATTCCTCCTGTCGCTGTCATCTCCAAAATAAACATGTCCATCAGTTCTTTCGGGACCCATCGGTCTATCTGGGTAGCAAAAAGAGCAATGAGCCCTTGGTAAAGAAACACCGGAATGGCTGAAAAAATGACGCCGATCCCAAGGGTCGTTGTGAGAATCAAAGCGGTGAATCCGTCTATGATGGCTTTCAGATAAAGCACATCATGGCTTCCGCGGATTCCGCTGTCCAATGCCCCAATAATGGCCATGGCTCCGATGACAAAAATCAGCGTTGCCGTTACGAAGCCTTGTGCAATGC
>DATBUB010000078.1:0-11333 GCA_036516555.1 Bacillaceae bacterium | reverse complement strand
CTTCCATTCCAGCATCCCGCCATCCATGTTGGTCACATTGTATCCATATCCAAGGAGATATTGGCACACCCTCCCGCTTCTGCCGCCTGAACGGCAAATGATGATATATTCCTTTTTCTCATCCAATTGATCCATGGCTTCTGGAATTTGCCCCATTGGGATATGAACTGCCCCCGGGATCATTCCTTCCGCAACCTCTTCGTCTTCACGGACATCAATCAAATGAAGCTTTTCCCCATTCTGCAGCTTGCTTTCAAGCTCTTCAGGTGTAATTGTTTTAAATTCGGGCATGTGTGTCACCTTTCCTGTTAAGTTTTTCAGTAACAGTATATCAGACAAGGATGCCATATCAAAAACCCCCAGGCAGGGGGTTTTTGACTGTCATTCTAAAAAAGTAAAAGCCGGCTAATTGTACAGTCAGTTTGCCACAATATTGACCAGCTTTCCTGGCACGGCAATGACCTTGCGGACGGTCTTTCCTTCTAGCATTTCGTTCACTTTTTCATCGCTTGTCGCCAGCTCCTCTAACTTTTCCCTTGTGGAATCCTGCGGAACCATCATTTTCGAGCGGACTTTGCCATTGATCTGGACTACGATTTCAACTTCATTTTCTACAAGCTTATCTTCGTCAAAAACCGGCCATTCTGCATAAGCAAGTGTCTCATTGTGTCCAAGCTTTGCCCATAGTTCTTCTGAAATATGCGGGCAAATAGGTGAAAGCAGCTTTACAAAGCCCTCCACATATCCTTTCGGCAGCGTTTCCGCCTTATAGGCTTCATTGATAAAAACCATCAGCTGTGAAATGGCCGTATTAAAGCGTAATCCTTCGTAATCTTCGGTCACTTTTTTCACAGTTTGGTGATACACTCGTTCCAGCTCCGAATCGGCGCCTTCACGCACTTTCTCAGAAAGGCTGCCATCCGGGCTGACCAGCAGGCGCCAAATCCGGTCCAGGAAACGGCGTGCGCCGTCCAGTCCATTGGTGGACCATGCTTTGGATCCTTCCAACGGCCCCATGAACATCTCGTACAGGCGGAGTGTATCTGCCCCGTGGCTGTCCACAATATCATCCGGATTGACAACATTCCCCTTGGATTTGCTCATCTTTTCGTTATTTTCCCCAAGAATCATTCCCTGGTTGAAGAGCTTTTGGAAAGGCTCTTTTGTTGGAACCACACCGATATCATACAGGAATTTATACCAGAACCGCGCATAAAGCAAGTGAAGGACCGCATGCTCGGCACCCCCGATATATATATCAATCGGCAGCCATTTCTTCAGCAGCTCCTCATCCGCAATCGCTTTGTCATTATGCGGATCGATATAGCGAAGGAAGTACCAGCAGCTTCCCGCCCACTGAGGCATTGTGTTCGTCTCGCGGCGGCCTTTTTTGCCTGTTTCCGGGTCCACAACGTGCAGCCAATCCTCGACATTGGCAAGCGGTGATTCTCCTGTACCTGAAGGTTTGATTTGATCCGTTACAGGAAGGACGACCGGAAGCTGATCCTCCGGAACACCCGACATCGTGCCGTCTTCCCAATGGATGATCGGAATCGGTTCACCCCAATAGCGCTGGCGGCTGAACAGCCAGTCCCGAAGGCGGTATGTGACCTTTTTTGTACCGGCCCCCTCTTTTTCCAGCCAGTCTATCATGGCTGAAATAGCTTCATCTTTGCCCATGCCATTCAAGAATCCGGAATTGATGTGCGGACCATCCCCTGGATAAGCCTCTTCTTCTATATTTCCGCCACTGACGACTTCCCGGATTTCCAATCCGAAGGCTCGGGCAAACTCATAGTCCCGCTCATCATGGGCAGGCACTGCCATAATGGCACCCGTTCCGTAAGTCATAAGAACATAATCAGCAATCCAAATCGGCATTTTTTCTCCATTGACCGGATTGATGGCATATGCTCCTGTGAAAACGCCGGTTTTATCTTTGGCCAGATCTGTCCTTTCCAGATCGCTTTTCGTTTTGATTTTGTCTATATAGGCCTTTACTTTCTCCTTCTGATCCGCCGTTGTAATTTGGTCTACAAATGGATGTTCTGGAGCAAGGACAGCATAGGTTGCGCCGAATAGCGTATCCGGACGTGTTGTGAATACTGTGAAGGTCTCTTCATGTCCTTCGATGGCAAAGGTTACTTCTGCCCCTTCGGAGCGGCCTATCCAGTTGCGCTGCATCTCCTTGATGCTTTCTGGCCAATCCAGCTCTTCCAGGTCTTCGAGCAATCTGTCTGCATAGGCTGTAATTTTCAGCACCCATTGTTTCATCGGGCGGCGCTCTACTGGGTGTCCTCCGCGTTCGCTTTTTCCATCAATGACTTCTTCATTCGCCAGAACCGTTCCAAGGGCCGGACACCAGTTCACGGCGACTTCATCAATATATGCAAGGCCTTTTTCATACAGCTTCAGGAATATCCACTGGGTCCATTTATAGTACTCTGGATCTGTCGTATTGATTTCCCGGTCCCAATCATATGAAAAGCCAAGGGACTTTATCTGCCTTTTAAATGTATTGATATTGTGCTGGGTGAATACAGCCGGGTCATTTCCCGTATCAAGGGCATACTGTTCAGCCGGAAGACCGAAAGCGTCCCATCCCATCGGATGAAGAACATTATAGCCTTGCATCCTCTTCATTCTCGACAGAATATCGGTTGCCGTGTACCCTTCCGGATGGCCTACGTGCAAACCTGCACCGGAAGGGTAAGGGAACATATCGAGCGCGTAAAATGGCTGGCCTTCCCCTTTCCCGTCCGTTTTGAATGTTTTATTTTGTTCCCAATACTGCTGCCACTTTTTTTCGATTTCTCTGTGATTGAAATTCATGTCCGTGCCTCCTATCATATATAAAACAAAAAAACCGCCCATCCCTGGAAAACATGTTTCCTGGGACGAGAGGTTTATCATTCTCCCGCGGTACCACCCACATTAGTGCATAAGAGCACTCGCTTCATTCTTCCTTAACGCGGAATACGGCTTGCGCTAATGAGCCCGCTCGAAAAGCGTCCGTTCACACATGCAACTCGAAAGGCGAGTTCATGATTTCTCCCGATTGGCTTGCACCATCCGCCAACTCTCTCGTACGGGGATTATCACTACTGCTCCTTTGTCAAACGTTTCATATCGTATTCAATATATTTCCTATTGTAATCAACTTTATACAAAGTTTCAAGCCCAAAACGGCTTTATGGGGACAGGCTTTATGGGGACAGGTCCGCACCAAGGGATTCGCCTTCTTGCGGACCTATCACGTTAGCTTTATGCTGCTTGCCCTCTCTCCCGGGCTTTTTTCAGCGGGCGATCATAGAAAAAGGCCAAAATCAAACCGATTGCCAGGAGTCCCATCAGAGATCCGAAGAGGACTTCCATTCCGTATATATCGACAAGCACCCCGCCGAGCAGCGGTCCAACCATACGTCCCCCAGTTGCTGTGCTGTTGACGATTCCCTGGTAGAAGCCTTCCCTTCCTTTTGGCGCCAGCTGGTCGGCGATCGTCGGAACGACCGGCCAGACAAGCATTTCACCCACCGTCAGAATAATCATCGCTGCGGCAAACCCGCGGAAATCATGGGCCAATGCAGCAACGCCGAATGAAACGATGAAGATCAGAAACCCTGTGATGATCTGGCCTTTTAGACTGTTCTTTACTTTTTTCAGCACATATTGAAGCAACGGCTGAGCCAGTACGATCAAAGCTCCATTAATTGTCCACAAGACGCTGTATTGTTTTAAAGAGATATTCACTTCCTGTGTATAAGCAGCGATTGTAGACTGCCACTGGACATAGGCGACCCAGCCAAGAATATAGGCCCCGCACAAAATCATGAGGGCATTGAATTTGCTCTTGTTCCGGATCCTTTTCCGTTCCTGAAGGACATTCGTCTGGTTCATGGCATTGCCTGAAATATTCTTGTATCCAAAGAGCGCAATGAATAAAAACACCACAAACATCAGCAGGTTGGCTGCAAAAATATAATCAAAGGAAAAGGATGCCACCAAACCTCCCAGTGCAGACCCGATGGCGACACCTGCATTTTGGGCTACATAAACTGCATTGAAGGCCTTTCTTCCCCCTTCTTTCCAAACGGAACCTGCCATGGCATACATCGACGGAAAGATGATCCCGCTACCCAGACCGATGATGGCAAGAAATACGACATATTGCGGCCAGCCATGCCATATGGATAGTCCGGCAAGGGCACCTACCGAAATGATGATTCCCAGAAGGGTTGAACGGTAGCCTCCGATTTTATCATATAAAAAGCCGCCAAGCAGGTTCCCAGCAACGCTGGCAGCTGAATTCAACATAAGAACAATCCCCGCAACCGACAGGGATTTACCAAGATGATCATGGATAAAGATTGCATTTAACGGCCATAAGAAAGAGGTTCCTGTCACATTCACCAACATTCCTATCACTAAAAGCCACAAGGCTCTAGGCATCAATAATAAGCCCCCTCCGCCGGTATTTCGAATTCCAAAGTAATTCTATTCCTTTTGATACAATGGCGCAAGGGGAGAACGCGTTAAAAGTAAATTCTGTAAATTCATCCTGTCTCATAATAGACTGACCCCAGGGGGACAGTCCCCCTGGGGTCAGGTTCACTTTGGCGCTTGCATGGTAAACACATAAGCATCATCATAATAAGCGGTTGTCACCCATGCATTGGAACTTGTCAGCACCAGCCGTAAATATTTTGCGTCCGCGGGAGCCCTGCTCGTTATCTCCGCGGGAATCCATCTGCCTCTCGGTGTTTCAATGGCAACACCCAACCCTGCCGTTACGTTCAGTTCCCGGCGGTTCTCGTCATAATATCGAACCTGAAATAAGGTTCTGCTGCTGCTGAACGGTAAACCGGTATCCGGGTTGATCGGAGGGCTGCCAAGGTAAACCTGGACCCCAGCCGTGTATTCCTGTCCTGGTGTGACTTCCACAAGGCTGGACTGAAGTGCCACATGATCGGCAGTGACCGCATCAACCATTTTCAGGCTTTTTTCCCCTGAGAAGCTTTGCTCATCCGTAACGGTTACTGTGGCATAGCCGGGCTTTACATTCCTGATGGACCATCCGGATATGCCCCCGCTTTCGTCTGCCTTTTCGAAGCCGGCGTTCTCCAGGTCCAGGAAAGTTTTAACAGGCTGGGCCGGGTCGAGCACATCAATAGAAACAGAATGCCGTTTTCCTTCGTATACTGCGGTAAGGGCCGTTTTCCCTGCGGCAATCCCTGTTACTCGTCTGCCCTCTACAGTTACGATTCCTCGGGGTTCAGCAGTAATTTCAACTTTATTCTGAAGGATCCTCTCTTCCATCTTGCCGCTTATGGTATCTATGAAGACTCCCATCACTTTGATATCCAAGGAATCACCAATAAAAATGGTTGTCTTTGGCAGTTCCAGACGGATTTCTTCCAGCAAATAGTTAGAAACCGTAACGGTCAACTCTGCGGTCAGCTGCTGATATGATATAACGATGGTTGCTTCCCCTTCTTTTAATGCTGTCACTTTGTTTCCTTCAATCCGGATAATCCCATCAGGTTTAGCAGAGACAGAAACAGAAACTTCTGAAGATACGTCCTTCTTGACAGGGCCATACTCGGCAAAGACTGCCAGGTCCTTTTCATCACCTTCCGCCAGCGTAAATGACAGAGGCTCAGCTGTCAGCGAGGTCAGCGGATGTATCATCACCTCAGGCACTATTGTCTTCTTGCCGTAGCCAAGCCCGGGTGTGTATGCCTGAACTTCGTAATCATGCGGTCCTTTGGCAGGATTGGCAATGACGATTCTCACCTGTTCCTGTCCTTTGCCCGTCCCCTTTGCCACAATTTTTCCATGCTCCTTGACGATCACCTCCGAGCCTTCGGGTGCATAAACGGTTAAAACCACGTCATCCCCCTCTGCCACATCCCGGTTTTCAAGGTTTGCCACATCAACGGAAGGAAGCTCCCTTGGATCGGCCATAGTGAATAAATAGGCTTCATCATAGTAGGCTGCATTCATCCATCCGTAAAATCCATTCATGGCGAGGCGTGCATACTTGGCGTTTTCTGGGGCCTCTACGGTTGTCTCAATCGTTACCCAGGTTTCTGGCTCCAGGTTTACTTTTTCTTCAAGATCCTGTTCCAGTTCTATTTCCTTTCCATTCTCGTCATAAAAACGCAACTTGAATAGGGACCCTTCTTTTACTGCAGGCTTTTTCTTCGCACTTTCCACCAACAGGCTGACTCCTGCTGTGTACTCCTGACCTGGCAGCACCTCCACCAACTCCGACTGTATTTCTGTTTTTCCGCGGGTTCCCGGTCCGACCAGCTGTATGCTTTTGTTTCCTGCAAAAGCAATTCCGTCTGCTGAAAATGTGTCTCCCGCTTTTCCTTTTGCCAATGACCAACCAGGCAGCCCTCCATCCTCTGCCACCTCTTCAAATCCTGAATTCTCCACCTCTAAAAATGACTTTACAGGTTCAGGATTTTGAATAGTTACAAAGAAAGGTTCGGTTTTTTTGCCCATCACTTCAGCAACAACTGATATGGCGCCTGCTTTCAGAGGAATGAGGATTCCGTTTTCAATCTTGGCGATTTCATGATCGGACACGGTGAATGAAGCTTTTTTTGTCAAATCCATATTCCAGCCATACAGGCTTCCGCTTACATGAAGCTCCTGCCGTTCATCCGCAGCCATCGTGTCCAGGCCTGATAGAGCCAGACCCTCCGGCTTTGCCGCCAGAATCTTTTTCACCCTTGTAGCCTGGGCGAAATATAGCTCATTCATTGCATTCAGATCAAAAATCCCCACATTATCTACAAGCTTCAAACTTTCCATCGTATCAGGATTTACTACTGTCAGAATCCCCCCGACATTCGTATACAGCAGCCCATCCTGTCCAAAGCGCTGTTTCACAGGCCTCCATCGGCCATAATTTGTTATCTCGGGATAAATATTTTTTTCCTTCACCACTATAAGGGTTTCGGGATCGAAGGCAAACACAAAGCCGTTCGCAGCCCCCCAGATGAGCCCGTCCGGCCCTGCCGTCAAACCGCTGATCATCGGTACGGTATCACTTAATCCGTCCATTTCAAGTTCCCATTCATGAAGCTTGGCTTTCGTTCCCATGTCCCATGCAAAGAGCTTTGCTTTGGAAGCGACAGGATCTGAACCCAGGCCGCCATGAATAGTGGTTGATCCGAATACAATTCCATCTTTATAGGCAAGCCCCGCCACACTTTGGTTCTTCACGATATTCCTGTATACATCGAACACCGGTTTACCGGCTGTGCCGGATGCCGCCGGATCATAAACGGTCAATGCTCCGCCATGTGCAGAGTATCCCGAAATCGTTCCTATTAAAAGCTTTCCTTCTCCTTCAGTCAGAACAAACGGACGATCCTGTTCCTGACCGATATCAAAAAGAAGTTCCGGCCCCTTGGATGGCATTGGCTCTGATGTATTGAAACCAAAAATTTCAGCTTTCGGGTACACCCCGAAATACAGAGTATCGCCTACACTGCCGAATCCTTCAGCCTGGCCAAGCGGAAACAACTCCAGATTATCTCCGTTCTCCGGGTCAAATACCGCTCCGCTTGAGCCCATATAGCTGCTGATATAAATTTTCCCATCCGGCCCTGTTTCCATTGCCTGCAGATTGGTGGCCTGGCCTTCAACCAAGGAACGCATGGCAACGCGTTTCCCTGTAGAAGGATTGGATAATACCACTTTCCCGTCATAGGAAATGGTGACCATAGCCGGCCCTTGGAATTCCGGCTGATTTTTCACATCCATCCAAACACTGTTCCGAATGGATCCGTCGAACGGCATGGCAATTTTCTCTTCCAGCGTGGCCACATCGATTTCCCACATATTTGCGTCTTTTTTGCTTGTGTAGACCTTGCCGTTGTGGACTCCTGTGACAGCTTCCAATCCCCGGATATTGCTTATGGCCTTTTCTCGCCACTCTTGTTTCTCCAGATCATATACGTGCATCGTGGATGGAGCATTGAAAAAGGCAAATAAAAAGTGGTCCACGACCGTCATGCCATACACAAATCCCATCTTATTGTACATGCCTTTGTAGACGGGATCCTCCGGCGAGCCTGGAAGTTCAAGCCTCTCTTTTTCTTTCGTTTGCGGGTTGATTTTCCACACCCTTCCATTCGTAGAACCGGTTCCTGCATAGATATGCCCATCATAATAAGCGATGGAACGTATATAATTTTCATTTGCGTCCACTCTTTCCCCCAGCACATCAGTGACCTCAAGTGTTTTGCCATCCACCTTAAACACACGGCCGCCGGCTGAGGCAGAGTAAATTCCGCCATATACATTCCCTTCTTCATCACTGGCCAATGCCCAGATGGATTCAGTTCCGGCCAATGGCACTCCCAAATCCTTCACTTCTTTTGTGTTGGGCGAGTATACGAACATTTTCTTCGATGCACCTATAAATACACGGCCGTCAGGAGTCCGCTCATGTGACCAGGAGTTCGAGGCCCCCTCAAGCGGATAGGAGCCCAACAGACGCTGATGATCGATATCGACTACATTAAATCTCGCCCAATCTCCCGCCGAAGCACTTCCTGTCACTGTCGTGTAGACAACATTGGCTCCATCCTCCTGCCCATAAGCTGCATCGATCGTCTGTGCTGTCTGAATCGGTGTTCCCAAATCCACCATCTCGAGTGCATTTGCATCCAATGATCCCTGGTCCTTTTCCGTTTCAGATGTTTGCGCGTTCGCGTCTTCCGCCCAAACAAATATGTTTCCAAGTGTTAAGCATACAGCCAAAAAGCCTGATAAGGCCCGTTTCAATTGCATAGCATTCCATCCCCTTCCCGTTTTCAATTGGTTCACATCTGGTACTTATTAATTAAAAGCGAAAACGGTTACATCGGTCAATATTTTTTGGTGAATATTTTGAAAATTTAATTCTTTAGTCCTATAAAAGCAGATTTTCGGGTCAGTTTTTCTCTGCACCAGACATGGACCAGATCGCAATAAAAAAAAACCGGCATTCTTGATTGATCAAGATGCCGGACAATGTTTTAGTGCCAAGTACTGTATATGGGGCGATCATGGTTCAGCATAATCATTCTGTTCTGCAGCTGCTGCACTTTCAGCCGGGTACGATGAAGCTGCTCCCGCTGCTGATCGTTGGCGCTTTCCGACAGCTTCCTGAGTTCCATTCCGACCACTTCAAGCTGGTGCAGCGCATCGCTGTATTCAACATCATGGAAATGTTCCTGCCTGCTTCCTGCTTCATATTGTTCCTCAGCAAATTGAATGGCCGATTCGCACCGATTGATGATATCATCCACCGATTTACGGGTTGCCACTTAACCACTCCTCCCCTGGAGACAGGTTTTTTGACTAAAGCGTCATATGCGAACCTGTCTTCATTTGATAGTTTGTTCTCAAAATTCGCTTGCTATGTTACAATTTTTTGTATGTTAACAAGGAGGCTTGAAAGGCCGTGAACGAGAAGAATCCTTTTCTTTTTGCAAGTGATGACAAGCGCTACCATACATGGAATTACCATTTGCGTCAGCATTTTGGCCATAAGGTATTCAAGGTGGCGCTGGATGGCGGTTTTGATTGCCCGAACCGGGACGGTACGGTTGCACATGGAGGATGCACGTTTTGCAGCGCCGCTGGCTCTGGTGATTTTGCGGGGGACCGTTCGGATGACCTATTGACACAATTCCAAAAAATAAAGGCAAAGATGCACCAGAAATGGAAAGACGGAAAATATATGGCCTATTTCCAGGCGTACACGAATACACATGCTCCCGTCGAAATTCTGCGGGAGAGATTTGAATCTGTTTTAAGCCAGGATGGAGTGGTCGGTCTATCCATTGCCACAAGACCAGACTGTCTTCCGGATGATGTAGTGGAGTATTTGGCGGAGCTTAATCAAAAAACATATCTCTGGGTAGAGCTTGGCCTTCAGACCATCCATGAAAGGACGGCCCTCCTGGTCAACCGTGCACATGATTATAAGGCATATACGGATGGTGTGGAAAAGCTAAGGAAGCATGGGATTCGCATCTGCACACATATCATCAACGGACTTCCCCTGGAAAGCACAGAAATGATGATGGAGACCGCCCGGGAGGTGGCAAAGCTCGACGTTCAGGGAATCAAGATTCACCTTCTTCATCTTCTGAGAGGAACACCGATGGTGAAACAGTATGAGAAGGGACTTCTTGAATTTATGTCAAAAGACGATTACATCCAGCTAGTCTGTGACCAGCTGGAGATTCTGCCTGAAGACATGATCATACATCGGATTACAGGTGACGGGCCTATCGATCTGATGGTCGGCCCCATGTGGAGTGTAAACAAGTGGGATGTCCTGAACGCCATTGACGGGGAGTTAAAGCGCAGAAACAGCTGGCAGGGAAAATATCATCAAACTCACAAAGAGGTGCTTAATGGATGAATCTTCAACGAGTTCTATCATTTGCAAGGTCCGTACTTCAGCGGGCGGTAAGGCCGGGAGATGCGGTTGTAGATGCAACCATCGGAAATGGCCATGACACAGTTTTTCTCGCAGAGCTGGTGGGGGAAAAGGGGCGCGTATATGGTTTTGATATCCAGGAGAGAGCCATTCTCCAAACGAAGGAGCATCTTGAAGCAGAAGATTTGATGGAAAGGGTCTCTCTCTTTCAAATTGGACACGAACGGATTCTTGAAGTCATCCCGCCCAATGAGAACGGAAAGATCAGCGGAGCCATTTTTAACCTTGGATATTTGCCTGGCGGGGACAAGTCTATCGTCACGAAACCGGACACGACCATCGTGGCCATTGATCAGCTGTTGAAATTGATGGTGCCCGGCGGCATCATCGTGCTTGTTATTTATCACGGTCATGAAGAAGGGACCATTGAACGTGACAGCCTGCTGGAATACGCACAGGGACTGGACCAGGAATCTGTCCATGTATTGCAATATGGTTTTATCAATCAGAGAAATAATCCGCCCTTCATTTTGGCTCTGGAGAAAAGATAGTGCCATTTTCTATTTACGGGAATTATTATTTATTCATTAAAAAGCACCCTTTTGCCAACAGGCTTTTGGGTGCCCTCTTTTTATTCCGTAATCCCAGCCACTTTTCCCAGGACATCTTCTTTCTTCAGCGATTGCATCGTTCCGCGCCACCAATCATCGCTTACCATAAAATACTCTTCTTTTCCCAGTTTCATTTCATCCATGTTCCGCTCAAATTCTTTTATCCAATTTTCTTTATTGATAAATATGGGTCCATCCCCTTCGGGTTTCTTTTGTCCCTCAGCAAAATGATCTGCAAACGTTTTAAAAAAGTCTTCCTTGCCATATCC
>DATBUB010000077.1:0-6529 GCA_036516555.1 Bacillaceae bacterium | reverse complement strand
GTCCTGAGCCACCATTTTCCGCTCAAACAAAGCAGAGAATAGACAGACATGGCGGCTATGGCGAAATGGTCAACGCATCGGATTGTGGCTCCGACATCGTGGGTTCGATTCCCACTAGTCGCCCCATGATATCATTTCATACGCGGGTGTAGTTTAGTGGTAAAACCTCAGCCTTCCAAGCTGATGATGAGGGTTCGATTCCCTTCACCCGCTCCATATATAAATATGGGCCTGTAGCTCAGCTGGTTAGAGCACACGCCTGATAAGCGTGAGGTCGGTGGTTCGAGTCCACTCAGGCCCACCATTCCGCAGTAGCTCAGTGGTAGAGCTATCGGCTGTTAACCGATCGGTCGTAGGTTCGAATCCTACCTGCGGAGTTTGAAGAAAAGCGGAAAAGCTTTATTAAGGAAGAACGGCTAAGGACGCCACATCCTGTGGCAACGCCGTTCTGACCCGCATCATGCGGGCCCCCGACAAGCACAAGGCGAATTGCGAGGAGGCAGCTCTTCAGCCACCACAGCCATTTGACTTGTGACCTCGAGGGGCTGGGCTTTGAAGCTACCCAAATATGGAGAAGTACTCAAGTGGCTGAAGAGGCGCCCCTGCTAAGGGTGTAGGTCGCGTAAGCGGCGCGAGGGTTCAAATCCCTCCTTCTCCGCCATATTTTGGCCCCTTGGTCAAGCGGTTAAGACACCGCCCTTTCACGGCGGTAACACGGGTTCGAATCCCGTAGGGGTCATCCAATAAAAAGACTGGTTTGGAAAAGATTTTCTTCTCCAAACCAGTCTTTTTTGTCGTGCAAACTGTTTTACTTATCATCATCCTCTACATACCCGTCCGATCGTTTGTAGGGAAGGTCTCCAAATGGTGCATCTATTCCTTCGTCTTCCAGCGTTTCGGCATATTCCCGTTCCTTGTTGGACTGGATTGCCTGTCTGTTTTTGCCTTCGATGTCAGTGGCGGCAAAAGATTCGTATTCTTCGGCAAAGCCCTCTTCTGTATCTTCGTCGTACAGCTCACTGTAGTGGTCGAAATCTCCTTCAAAATCTGAAGGTGTCTCGGAGGTGCCAAAATGGGCTACTTCCTGGAAGCTGTCATTATAATCCTTTACCTTTCCGTCATGACGCCCGGCGAATGAGTCATCACGGGCCGGTTCTAAAATTTCCTCTTCCACCGGCCTGTCTGTAGGCAAATCACGTTCTGGAGTATGATCAATGCAAAACGTTGTATTTGGAATGGCCTCAAGCCGCTCATATGGTATCTCCTTGCCACACTCTTGGCACTTGCCATATGTCCCATTCTCTATTGCCTGCAAGGCTTGATCGACTTTGTTCAGTTCGGACTCAGCATGCGTGGAAAGTGCAAAATCCTTTTCTCTTTCAAAAAGCTCTGTCCCCATATCTGCAGGGTGATTATCATACATAGAAAGCTCCCCGACGTTATCCCGCTGGCTGTCTTCCTGCAACCCTTCCACTTCTTGAGAGACTTGTCTGTCCAACTGTTCTCTCTGGAGCAGAAGTTCCTGTTTCAAATGCGACAGCTGCTGCTTTGTAAGCATATGATCCCACATCCTTCTCTTATCTGATCTTGGTTAGTATAGGCTTTTTGTTCCTTCCTTATTTGCCTCAATGCTTCATAGTGTTTTTCCTTTTATTTCGGTTGGGTAAACATGCATAAAAAAAACCTGCCATAAAGACAGGTTTTTTATATATAACTGATGAAGATCCCGATGGACATCAGAAAGCCGAAGATCGTATTGGTTTGGGCAGTCGATTTCATTGCAGGCATCATCTGAATCGGTTCTGTTTTCCCAATAAACCCTTTAACAGCCTTCAGGGCCTTTGGTATGCTCAAAAAGGTAATAAAGAGCCAAGGTGATGCATCTATAAATAAAACCAAATAGATGACCCAGGAGTAGGAAATGATAAACATGGATGCCAACAGTTTGATGGCATTGGCCCTTCCAAGCAATATTGCAAGTGTCTTGCGGCCGCTCTTGGCATCGCCGTCCAAGTCACGTATGTTGTTGGCCAATAAGATAGTGCCGATCAAGATGGATACAGGAATGGAAACAAGAATGCTGTCGCTTGTTACGTATCCTGTTTGGATAAAGAATGAAATCTGGATGATCACAACTCCCATGAAAAATCCGGATGTCAGCTCACCGAATGGTGTGTAGGCAATTGGGATGGGGCCTCCCGTATAGAAATACCCGGCTGCCATGCAGACAAGCCCTATCGCTGCAATCCACCAGCTGCTGCTGGCAGATATATATATTCCGAGCAGCAAGGCCGCTCCCAGGAATGAAAAGCCAAGATTAAGGACAACGTTTGGCTTGACCCCGTTTCGTACAATGGCTCCGCCTATGCCTACGGAATGTTCGTTGTCCAGTCCACGGGCATAGTCAAAGTACTCATTAAACATGTTGGTGGCGGCCTGTATAAGGAGGCTCGCGATCAGCATGGCTGTAAACAGCAGAATATGGACAGTGCCGTATTTGGCTGCAAGGGCTGTCCCAAGCAATACAGGAACAAAAGCTGCTGTTAATGTATGCGGACGTGTCAGCTGCCACCAAATCCGCCAGCCTTTATCCGCCTGTATAACGGAATGTGCTTGAAGATTCATTGCAAAGTCTCTCCCTTTATATAATCCAAAATGGATAATAAATTTCATCACCAACTAAAGTTTAGGGAATACAGGTGACAGTGTCAATCCATATTTGCAATATAATGAAGCGAATGATGTTTACCAAGATTGTTTGCTACATTTAGGCCATTGATTCATATATAATAGGAAGGAAGGTACAAAAGAAAAGTACGGAGCTTTAGGAGAGATCAAGTTGACAGAATCATCATTGCAGTCCAGTTTTGACGCTGTATTGGAACGTGCCGAGGCAGAGGGGGAAGACTGGCTGTTCAGTTATACAATCAAAATCAAAGAAATTAATCCTGATTCCTTTTTTGCTTCAGGCAGGGGTCTGTTCAAGGGAGAAAGGTTTTTCTGGAAAAGCCGAGATGGAAAAACCGTCCTGGTCGGACTGGGGGTTGCCTACACGATCAGCAACCATAATCCAGATAACAGATTTGAAGAGGTCAAGTCGGAATGGGCTGTTTTGCTTAAGCACTCCATGATTCATAATCCGTTTGACACTCCGGCGACTGGACCGTTATTATTTGGAGGTTTTTCTTTTGATCCATACAGCCTGAAGGAAAAGGAATGGGGACCTTTCAGCGATTCCCTCTTTTATTTGCCGCGTTACATGCTGACTAATGAGGACGGAGAGTATTTTCTTACGGTCAACAGCATGTGCCCATCCGCAGTGCCAGGCGTTCTGGAGGATAATGATTTGGCTCTTCTTTTGGACAAGGCCGTGGCGCCGCACCAAAAAGAATCCAATATCATAAGCCAGGAAGCCGTTCGGCCCGAAGAGTGGAAGAAAGCAGTCGCCGATACAGTTGAAGTCTTAAAGAGAGAAGAACTGAACAAGGTTGTACTTGCCAGAAAAACGAAACTGGAATTTGATAGGCCCGTGAATCCGGATACCGTTCTATTTAATCTTGCCACGCAGCAGTCCAACAGTTATTTGTTTGCCTTTGAAACAAATGAGAGCTGCTTTGTCGGCGCCTCGCCGGAACGGTTAGCGAAGAAAATGGGACAAAACGTGTTATCTGCAAGTCTTGCCGGATCTATAAGAAGGGGCACAAGCCAGGAAGAGGACCGTCAGCTGGGCGAAGAACTGCTTGGAGATCCAAAAAACAGATATGAGCACCAGCTAGTGGTGTCAATGATCAAGGATGCTTTGAAACCCCACTGCGATCAATTGGACATGCCGCAAAATCCGGAGCTTTTAAAAATGCCGGACATCCAGCACCTCTTTACGCCTGTCAGGGGCAAGGCCAAGCAAGAAACAAGCCTATTTGATATTGTTGGCGATTTGCACCCGACTCCTGCCATGGGCGGGGTCCCGACAAAAGCCGCCATGAAAGTCATCCGGGATAAGGAAGGCATGGACCGGGGCTTTTATGCCGCACCGCTTGGATGGACGGATTACCGGGGCAACGGAGAATTTATGGTTGCCATCAGATCAGGGCTGCTGACAGGGCAAGAGGCTTATTTATACGCTGGATGCGGGGTAGTCGCTGACTCCGATCCAGAGTCAGAATTTGCAGAGACAGGCATTAAATTCCGCCCGATGCTCCGGGCAACAGGAGGGAACCATGCATGACCCATCAGGAAGCGTTAACCGAATACCTTGCAGCATTTGTTGAGGAACTTGTACGGCAGGGCGTGACAGATGCCGTCATCAGTCCAGGTTCCCGTTCCACCCCTCTTGCCCTCATGTTGGCGGAACATCCGGGGATAAACGTCTATATCAATATTGATGAGCGCTCTGCTGCCTTCTTTGCGCTTGGAATGGCAAAGGCTACACGTTCTCCGGTTGTACTCCTGTGCACGTCAGGGACAGCGGCAGCCAATTACTATCCCGCGGTGATAGAAGCTTCATTGGCCAGAGTGCCCCTCGTGGTGCTTACAGCAGACCGTCCTCATGAACTCCGTGACATAGGAGCTGCACAAACAGTAGACCAGGTACATCTTTATGGCAGCCATGTAAAATGGTTTGTTGATATGGCACTGCCCGAGCAGGGGGAAATGATGGCAGGGTATGCCCGTACAGCGGCATCCCGTGCGGCAGCCACTGCCCGTAAAGTGCCGCATGGCCCAGTGCAGCTTAACTTTCCGTTCAGGGAGCCGCTGGTTCCTTGTATGGAACCTTCCCCATTTGGTTTGAACCAAGCCGCTGCTTCGCTTATGGTGCCTGACAGCCAGCTTCATATCGATCCAGAATGGCTGATGGAATTATCAGGAAAAATTACCCGCATGCCAAAAGGTCTGATTGTTTGCGGGCCATTGGATGTTCCTGATTTTCCTGGAGCGGTAAGAAATTTGGCGAAAAAACTCGGATACCCCATACTGGCGGATCCCCTTTCTCAATTAAGATCGATGGAGGGAGGAGAAGCCATTGTCATCGATAGTTATGATGCCATTTTAAAGACCGAAAGTGTAATGAAAGGGCTGGAACCGGAACTGGTGTTGCATTTTGGGGGCCTCCCCGTATCAAAGCCTCTCTCTCTTTTTTTGAAAAAGTTCAAACAGGCAGAGTATATCATCATTGATGGCGGCGGCGGATGGAAGGACCCAAACCGCTTGGGCTCTTTTATGGTTGGCTGTGACGAGGTCTTTTTCTGCAAGGAACTTGCAGAGCTTGCGGAGGGGGATACTGATATAGCATGGTCTAAAAAGTGGGAAGCCATCAACACCATTGCGAAGGAAAGCATCCTTTCCTTCATTGAGTCCGTAGACGAACTGGATGAAGGAAAGGCGGTCTATGAACTGGCACAGCTGATTCCGGAAAACAGCGCCGTGTTTGTCGGCAACAGCATGCCGATCAGAGATATGGACACCTTTTTTCATCATACACAAAAAAAGATCCGGATTATGGGAAACCGGGGAGCCAACGGCATCGACGGGATTGTTTCAACGGCACTGGGGGCATCCGTCAGCCAGCAGCCCTTATTCCTGCTGATCGGGGATTTGTCCTTTTTTCATGACATGAATGGCTTGCTTGCAGCCAAAATGCACAGCCTAAATATAAATATCATCCTTTTAAATAACGACGGCGGGGGGATCTTTTCCTACCTTCCCCAAGCGGATGAGCCCAAACATTTCGAACTGCTCTATGGCACGCCAACCGGGTTGAACTTTGAACATGCCGCAAAAATGTATCATGGCCAGTATACAAAAGTGCTTGATTGGGAAGGTTTCCGGATATCTGTATTGGATGCAGTCCAGAATGAAGGATTAAATATCATTGAGGTGCCGACTGACCGTGAGCGTAACCTGACGGCACATAGAGCCATGTGGGAACAGGTTTCCCGGGAAATAAACAATTATTTACAATGTGACGAAAAATGAAGATATGTGTCGAAGGTGTTTACTACCATGCAGTAACAATGGGTTCAGGCGAACCGGTTATTTTGTTGCATGGTTTTACCGGTGATACAGGCACTTGGAGTCATTTGACACGTGATCTTGCCAAGAAATACCGGGTGATAGCTGTGGATATCATCGGACATGGCAAAACGGAGAGCCCTGCAGATGTCTCCAGGTATGATATTAGCCAATGTGCCGAGGATGTCATCCATTTGCTCGATGAACTGCAAATCCGCCAAGCCCATCTGCTGGGCTATTCGATGGGTGGGCGGCTTGCCTTGACGGTGGCTGTACTGTTTCCCGAAAGAGTGAAAAGCCTGATGCTTGAAAGTGCTTCACCTGGACTGAAAAAGGAAGTTGAACGGAAACAAAGGGTGGAGCAAGACGAAAATCTAGCTGATATGATTTTGGGCCAGGGAATCGAACGATTCACGGATTATTGGGAGAGCATCCCCCTGTTTAAAACGCAAAAAAAACTGCCTGGAAATATCCGAGAGCAGATTCGGAATCAGCGGATGCGAAACAATCCAATCGGCCT
>DATBUB010000076.1:0-3449 GCA_036516555.1 Bacillaceae bacterium | reverse complement strand
ACAAACGTTCATGCCTTTCAGGGAACGCCGGCCGGCTTCCGATATGAAAACGGCCAGTTCCTGGATATCGACCCATGGGCCGCTTTTTTTAATCCCAGCTTTTTCGTGACATCCGGGCACGTGGCCCTATCGGCCTACGTGGTAGGCGCTTTCGTTGTGGCTTCTGTTGCAGCGTTTAAAATGCTGAAGAATCCACATGGATCCAGAATCTATCTTTTTCACCAGAAGGCTCTCATGATCTCCTTGGTGATAGGCGGCATCTTCTCATTCCTGACCGCCATCAATGGACATTCTGCCGCCCAGTACCTCCATGAATACCAGCCCGAGAAGCTGGCAGCCGCTGAAGGGCTTTTTGAAACGCAGTCACATGCCCCGCTGGCCATAGGCGGGGTGACGGACCCCGAAACAAAAACAATCAAAGGGGCCATTGAAATCCCCTGGCTGCTCAGCTTCCTGGCGGGCAACAGCTTTGACACGGTGGTTGTCGGATTGAACGATTTTCCAGAAGAGTTGTGGCCGCCGCTTTTCATCCATACGCTGTTCAATGCGATGGTGGGCATTGGAACCCTGCTGATACTCATCTCTCTTGCCGGCATTGTCTGGAGAAAGTGGGTGAAGAAGGACCGCTACCCGAAGGCCTTTTTATGGCTCCTTGTCTCATCAGGTCCGCTGGCGGTCATCGCCATCGAATGCGGATGGATTTTCGCTTGCACCGGCAGACAGCCTTGGGTCATTTACAGGGTGCTGTCCACAGCCGACTCCGTCACCACGGCACCGAACCTGGGGATTTTATTTATTTTGTTCCTTGCTGTCTATGTTGTGCTCAGTGTTGCCGTTGTGGCGGTATTGCTGTACTTTTTCAGAAAAAACACCGAAATGGATGACTTTCAAAAGGCCAAGGAGAAGGTCTCAGCCCATATGTAAACGAACGGGAGGAAACGCCAATGACAAGTGCGCTGATTGCGATTACCGTATTGTGGGGTTTTGTGTTTATCTATTCGATCATGGCCACGATGGATTTTGGAGCAGGCTTCTGGTCCATGGTATACATCAATCGAAAAAAGACGGATGCCACCAACATCGCCAACCGGTACCTGTCCCCAACCTGGGAGGTCACCAACACCTTTATCGTTGCACTCGTCATCGCGATATACAGCCTTTTTCCAAAAGCCGCCTACACACTCGGGACCATCCTGCTGGTTCCCGGCAGCATGATTTTGCTGCTTCTGGCTTTGCGGAGCGCCTTTATGGTCTTTTCCAATATTGCGGTGGAGTATAAAAAACCCCTGACGTATATTTCCGGCATTACCGGCATTCTCATCCCCGGCCTGCTGATCAGTGTGCTGCCCATCTCCCATGGCGGGTTCATTGATTATGTGAACGGAAATCCCGTATTGAATATGGAACGGCTTTTCACGAGCCCGAATGAGTATGCTTTTGTCGGATTTGGCATCAGCAGCACGCTGTTCCTCTCCTCCCTGCTGTTGGCTGATTATTCAAAGGCATCCTCCGAGATGGAAGCATACAAAGTGTATTTACGGGATGCCAGCATATTGGGGCCGGTCTCCCTGTTAATGGCCTTTTTCATCATGACGACCCTTCGGACAGAAGTACCTTGGCTCTTCAACCGGATGATGGATGATCTGCCTTTGCTCCTGTTGTCCGTCGTGTTCTTCCTGATTGGCGGAATTGGCCTGTTCTCCCGTGATTTTTTCAATAAAAGCATTCGGGGGATGCCCAGGCTCGCCATGGTCTCCGTCACCATCCAGTATTTCATTGCCAGCTATGTGTACGGGAAGGCCCATCTGCCGTACATCGTTTATCCCGACATCAACATTCATGATGCCTTTACCGACCCGAACTCTTTCCGTGCGCTGTTCATCACGTATATATTCGGATTTGCGATCCTGTTCCCGGGCTTTGTATACTTTTGGAGCCTGTTCATGAATGACAAGAGATATTTGAGGCAAAAAAGTCAATGAGGCGGCAGTTGGTCAGTGGGCCGGTGTGGACAACCGGGTTTCGTTTGCGTACGTATTGGGTATTCCGCATATTTCTAGGCCGAGTTCGCATACTTTTCCCGATTTTCCGCACCTTCGAGAGGCCCTTCCGCACACCCGTCACCTCGATATCACACATAATCCAATTCCGAACCAAACTGAAAAGAGGCTGCTCCGCATTCGGAACAGCCTCTGCTATTTACTTATATCATTTGGAATCGGACTCAGCCTCCGCCTCCAGCCGCTGCATGAATTCTTCCATGGCACTGTAGCCCTGCTGGCTGAGGTACCAGTTGTTCGCTGCGGCTTCAATCAAGCCGACGACATCTCGGCCCGGCTGCAGCTGGATTTGGATATGCGGGATTTTGACGCCCATATATTCTGTAAACTTAGTTTTGACCTCAAGATCATTATGAAGAGAGTTCGCTTCCCATTTCGTCAGTTCAATATCCAACGCAATACGCGTTTCATCCTGAAATGCTTTGCGCCCGTACAGTCGGACGACGTTCAGCAGCCCGATGCTTCGGAGGGCAAGGAACTCTTTGTTCGTTTCGTCATGTGTCCCCAAAATTGTTTGCGGACTCAGCTTTTTCAGCACGACGACATCGTCGGAAACAAGCCTGTGTCCCCGTCCGATCAGCGTGTGGGCCGTTTCGCTTTTTCCTACACCGGATTTCCCCCGGAGCAAAATTCCAATTCCCGAAACGTTCACACAGACACCGTGGACTGTCATTTCTTCGGCGAGCGCCTTAATCATATAGGCATCCAGCCTGGCAATGAATTGGGAAGTCACCTCGTGTGTATGCAATAAAGGAATTCCTTCTTGAATGCAAAAACGGGTCAAATATTCCAGCCCTTCCTGCCCGGATGTAACAATGAAGCAAGGAGGATGGTACTTAACAATATTCCCGATCCGAAGCTTGCGTTCTTCATGGGTTTGCTGATGCAAAAAGGTGATTTCTTTTTTCCCGAGCACTTGAACGCGCTCCATCGGGAAGAAATCAAAATGCCCCACAAACTCCAATCCCGGTCGGTGTGCCTGAGGCTGCGTGATTACCCTTTGCAGATGGTCTTCCCCGGCGAGGACCGTCAGGGAAAACCGTTTAACCAATTCTTCTACTGTTATCGTCTTGACGATCATTCCACACCCCACCCTTCTCTCTTGGAAAAACCCGATGATTCGAGGCTTCCAATGAAGAAAGCGTTTTAGTTGAGTTATTATAACATACAATTACATCATAATTGGAATGCTTAATAAAAGTTTACGTTTTGTTAACATTTATGGGTATCAGAAATCTTGTCTCCCCTCGAAAGGTTTCTATACGATTTATAAAAAAACTTGTATTCTACATTTTTTCAACGTATACTTTTATTACCTTAATAGTTTAGCAATCTTAAATAAATAGGAGTGTTTATATGAATTCTAATCTGGATGAATACGTAAAGTAT
>DATBUB010000075.1:0-2950 GCA_036516555.1 Bacillaceae bacterium | reverse complement strand
TGCCCATCCAAATAAGGGATTCAGGATCAAGAAAAGGTCTATTTTAGGATGCTTTGGGATTGATGGCGAAATTCCATTGTTGAAGCTGCAAGCTTAATAACTTGTTTGCTTATTGGGGCTTGCAGTGCAGGCACGGTGCTCCTCGAACATGCTTTGCATTTCCTTCGTGTGATCATGTTCAAGGAAGCTTTTTCAATGTCCTGCGTGAATGCCAAGAAGCTTAAGCCATGCCAGCGGAAAGCGAGCACCGGAACGGAAAGCAACAGATTGATCACATCATTGTTTGGGTTGAACTGGCTGCAATTTCTTTCTTCATACATAGAAGAGGGCTGTCACAGAAAGTCAGTTTTCACTGACTATCTGGACAGCCGCCTTTTTTTATATCTTAAAATTCATCTTAATGAGTCCCGCTTCCTTGGCTGATTTCACAAGAATGAGCAGGATGGGACCAGCGATAAGGCCTAATACACCCAAAAGCTTCAGCCCGAGGTACATTGCGATCAATGTGGCCAGCGGAGAAAGGCCCATATGAGTACCCATCACCTTTGGTTCAACAGTCCTTCTGATAATAAGGAGGATAACGGCGAGAATGGCGAGTTTTGTCCCTAATCCAATATTTCCTGTCAAGAGATGATATATGGACCAAGGAGCCAAAATGACAATCGACCCTATGATCGGAATCAAATCCACTATCCATATGACGATAGCCATAATGATGGCCACTTTCGGGGCTATCAGCAATAGACCGATGAAAGATGCAGCCAGGATGATCAGGCTCACAAGAAATTGGGCCTTAAAAAAACCGAACACGACGGATGATATCCGGGAAGCCATAAATCGGACTTTTGCCGATGTCTTTTCGGTAAAATATTGAAAAATCATTCTTTTTAGTTTAGGAAGCTCAATCATAAACAAAAAGAGAGCAATCAAATAAACAAGGAAGCTCACAAGGTAATTGGGAATGTAAGAAAGGATTGCGCTTATATTTTCAATATTGATGTGCTGCTTCAGGCTTTTGCCGAATGTTTCAAGGAATGTGTTTGCTTCATCTGTAATGGCTTTAACCATTTCTTTAGGCAAATCTTGCGCAGCTGATGTAAAACGTTTCTCCAGTCCACTCCACATTTCCGTGACATTGTTTAAATAACTTGGGGATTCTTCAATCAGCTTGATGCCCTGAGTAACCACCTTTGTAGAAATGAAGAAGATGGAGGCTCCAAGCACAAGGGCAAACAGAGTGAAGACAGCCAGTACGGATAAATGCCTTTTGCATTTCAATTTTTCCATGACCAGCTTGACGAGCGGCTCCAGAAGCAGTGCTGTGATGAGCGCGGAAATCAGCGGCACTGATACAGGGAGAATATAATAAAGAATAAGTGCTGCTACCAGAATCAATAGAATCGCAACCAAATGAATTCGTTTAAAAAAACCGGCCAACTATCAGGTCTCCTCTCTCTATTGCTTTCTGTCTATTATAAAGGGAGCGAGTGCACAAGGCCAACGCTGGGGCCCGAGTAAAATAAAAAAGCATGGAGTGCTCCATGCCCTTCTAGTTCTTTATTCCGCAAACACATCAACTTCCTTTTTAATGTTTGCAAGGATATTTTCGCATTGTTTAACCAAATGCGCTGGATACAATTCGTCTTCTCCATATTCAACGCCGTGCGGGTAGTAGTGCTTGCCCAGCAGCGGGGTCAAAAGCTGGATGACTGCATCGTGTGCCCCGACGTCGCCTTCCACGGCAAAACCCGGGATACGCAGGTAGTATGTACCTTCCTTGATGACGAATTTGTGATCGTATGTTACACGCTCATAATCCCATTGACCAGCCCGCACCATAGCATTTTTATCCATGATGTCGTCAAGTCGGCTAAGATCGATTTTTAAGGCTTCCAAACCGGTATTCTCAAACTTCATGAGTGATTCCCTCCTAAACATACACGCCATAAACGGCATGATTATCGCTGTATATTCATCTTTCCCCATGTTTAATAATAGTCGAAAAAACAAACTGTTGCAACGAAATGGAATGAAAAGTGGCCAAATGATTCGAAAGCGCACCAAGCGGTGTGTAATACACAGCACCTGCATAGAAACCGCTGTGATGGTGATGATATATGGGGATGGCTGCTCCGATATCAGCAGGCATGAACCATAAAGCCCCCGAAAGGAGTCAATAAAATGACACAAATCCGTGATATTATGACCAAGGATGTAGAGACTTGTTCACTGAAGGATAATGTATATGAAGTGGCAGTCAAAATGAAGGAAGAAAATGTCGGAGTCATCCCTATTGTGGATGGCCAAAGGCTTGCCGGAGTCATTACTGACCGGGATATCGTCCTTCGATGCATAGCGGAAAAGCATCCGCCGTCTTCCAAAGTGGAAGAGGTGATGAGCAGCAACTTGGTCACGGTCTCCCCCGACACTACCACCCAGGAAGCTGCCCGATTAATGGCAAAAGAACAAATTCGGAGACTGCCGGTCGTTGAGAATGGACAATTGGTGGGAATCGTAGCTTTAGGCGATCTGGCTGTCAGAGATTTGACTGATAACCAGGCAAAAGCAGCCTTATCTGAAATATCCGAACCCTCGGATGAACAAACCTTTCATTGAGAATTTCCAAGACCCTGTTTACAGGGTTTTTTTCTTTGTATTCCATCATAGAATGATTGTCCGGGGCTTATTAAATGCTATAATGGTTAAAAATAGACAATTTGTCATATGTGGAAGGAGGGACACAGCTGCGTACGTTATCCCGTGTATTATTTATACTGGCCATTATCCTTATTATTAGCATTTATTATTATTCAGCTCCTGATTATACAGGACCGCTAAAAAACAACCATTATAATGTACAGCCCAAAATGGATGATCAACCAGAAATGCCGACAGGCCAAATGAACGATTCATCCGTTCGGCCTGAAAATGGCCTGGCCACCTTTATAGG
>DATBUB010000074.1:0-12038 GCA_036516555.1 Bacillaceae bacterium | reverse complement strand
AAAATAATAAGCATGTTTTGAGTTTTATCAAAACATGCTTATTGAATAAGGCATAAACTACTATTATATTCAGTCCCCAGCAAGCTTCGTCTCCATTTCTATATTCTTTTGCTTCAGCATCTCCATAACGTAATGTTTCACCTCAAGGAAATACAAAT
Source organism: Bacillaceae bacterium (assembly GCA_036516555.1). Classification (GTDB taxonomy): domain Bacteria; phylum Bacillota; class Bacilli; order Bacillales; family Bacillaceae_C; genus DATBUB01. Next base: position 11,880 of record DATBUB010000074.1, on the reverse strand, counting down.
TTTCCTTAAACTGAACACGGCTGCCGTCCCGAAACACAAATTCATAGTCGGATTGTTTCAGGTTACGTTTTCTGTGATAAATGACCTTGTCGACTTCTTCCCAGGAATATGTGTAATCCTCCAGCGAAAAGAGAGGGCTGTATGCAACCCCGTGATATGAAATGGACTTATATGTGTGGGAGGCCATATAAAGGGAAGCCCCGCTCAGGGCCAGACAGATCAGACTAAGCACAACCGGAACCTTCTTCATTTCAAATATATAGACAAGAAAAAGAGCCAAAGCCAGAAGAAGGAATCCCGCTCCGTAGGCATAATAGCTTTTGTTCTGCGGAACAACCACCCATAAATCTGGGCTGGCATAGATTATTTTGGCCATTACCTGTGGAACAAAAAAAAGAAGAAGCGGTGTTGCAACGAGCACACAAATCCCGAGCGCCATAAAAATATGCCGTGCTTCGTACTTTTTTTCCATTCTCTCCCCCCCGTTCTCCCAGATTGGTATTCTCTTTCTACCATCATATTAGTTTAAAATGGAAATTATGTAAACATCACTCCAAACAAAAAAACCGTCATGGCATATACACCATGACGGTTTTTTTGAAAATTACACCATCAGGAGAAGGCCGCTCAAAGCCGGCGTCAGCACCATGGCACTTTTCAAGACAATCTTCGGCACCAGATTGGTGAACTTGGCTCCAATGTATGCTCCGGCCATCGTGCCGAGCAGCACTTGCACCAACAGGGTGATATTCAGCAACCCCTCCGCTGTATATCCAACACCGCCTCCAATGGCGATGGGCACAATCACCAGCATGGTGGTACCGACGGATTGTCGGAGAGAGAGCCCGAGAAAAGCCAGCAGGCCCAATTGGATAAAAGGCGTGGAACCAATGCCGAATGCTCCGGACAATATCCCGGTAATGAGGCCTAAAATGGCTGTTTTAGCCACCATCACAGACAAGCTTGAATGGGATTCAGACTTATCTTTGCTTTTAAGGAAAAATAAGCGGAACACAAGGAGAGCCGCTGAAAGAAACAGCATTCCCCCTGTAAAATAGTGCAGATCCTCTCCGGGGATGAAAGCGGCAAGCTTTGAACCCTCATATGCCCCTATCGCCCCAAAGACACCGACAAGCAATCCTGATTTTATTGAAATGTTGCCTTCCTTATAGTGGCTTAATGCTCCTGACAAACTCGTAAACGCCATGGCGGTCAAAGAAGTCGCAACCGCTGTATGGATCGGGATCTTAAACACCAGCGTAAGGATCGCAATGATAAACCCAGCGCCCCCTGCCCCGATAAATCCAAGAATGGCCCCCAAAAGCAGCATGGTAAGTATAATAGTCAATGATGACACTCCAATCTATCGAACAACACAATTGAACCTATTATACCATGCCTTTTCTGATGGCTTTTAAAGCAGGCTTATGATAGAAAGAACCACACACAGTTTCCGCTTCATCCGAATTGGACGAATACCGGCTGGTATCATCCCTCATGTTTATGTACAATTGGACTTCAACTTTAACTCAATGTTAAAAGCCAAAAAAGCGCTGGCAATACTATGCTATCAGCGCTTTTTAGTTTCTTATATTGATGAGTTTTTCCTGACAAGTGGTGCTTCCGGGTGTTTTGCCTTTTCTCTCCGTATAGCTGATGCGGTCAAACCCTTTGTATGCTTTTATCAAAGTTGCCTGCCCGGGCTGACCAGAGAACAACCGGTATCAGAAGCAGGCTCAGCAGGCCGCCAGCCAATGAGAGGACCGGGAAGCTCGTTTGCTCTACGACCAAGCCGGACAGCATACCGCCAGAGGCACCGGCCAATGCGATCCAGACATCGACGGAGCCCTGTATTTTTGCCCGGTTGAATGGATTCGTTGCATCCACGATGAGGGCCGTCCCGCTGATTAAACCGAAGTTCCATCCGAGGCCCAGTAAGGCAAGGGCAGCTGTGAGGACGAACATGGACTCGCCAGGAGCCGCTGCCCCTACCACCCCTGCAGCCAATAAGGTGATGCCCGATGCGATGGCCATGGCATTACGGCCGATTTTATCAACAAGAAAGCCCGTTGCCAGGGAAGGCAGGTACATGGCACCGACATGGATGCCGATAATCAATCCAACCTCTCCCAAAGCATGGCCATGATGACCCATATGCACCGGCGTCATCGTCATGATGGCGACCATGACAATCTGAGTGATGACCATCACCGCAGCTCCGGCAATAATTCCGTGTTTGTTGGTGGATGCTTCTTTGATTGGAACGTTTGATGCGGCGCCCGGCTCTTCCTTTTTCTGTTCAGCCAGCGTCTTGGCAATGATAAGCGGATCCGGCCGAAGGAAGATGAAAAGCACCAGGGCGGCCAGGAGGTAAGCGGCCGCTGCCAATATGAACGGTCCAGCCAGCGCCGGGATTCCAATTCCTGCTGCAAACCTGCCCATCACGTCGACCAGGTTAGGACCCGCTACTGCACCGAACGTCGTGGATACCATGGCGATACTGACCGCCGTTGCCCGCTGCGCAGAATTGGCCAGATCGGTTCCTGCATAGCGTGCCTGCAAATTGGTCGCCGTTCCGGCCCCGTATATGAATAATGAAATAAATAAGAGCCACACATTGCCGGCTACCGCTGCCCCGACGACCCCGATTGCCCCGATTCCCCCTGCGAAGAAGCCTGCAGAGAGCCCCAAGCGGCGTCCAAACCGCTGTGAAAACCGTCCGACCAGCAAAGCTGCCAGAGCCGAACCAAGAGTGAACAGCGCCGTCGGAACCCCCGCCAGGCCCTCTGTTCCGAGCATATCTTTTGCAAGAAGCGCACCGACCGTAATACCCGCTGCGAGTCCTGCACCGCCAAATATCTGTGACATGACCACAATGAACAGCGTGCGGCGGTAAAGCCTGCGCTGTTCTTCAGGGGAATCAATCCCGGCGCCTGTTTCGTTCTGGTTCATAAAGAAGGCCTCCATTTCATGGTAATAGCGTATCCTCCCACATATATATGTATGAAGGCGCCACTTCATCATTTCTGTCTGTCAGCTGTATGTATGCCTATTAAGAATGAGCTTTTCCCTATTCTGCAGAACCAGTTGTTTCGGGTCAAGCAATTCTTCCAATGCCAGTTTCGTTTCTTTTTGAGCAGGCAGGTCTTCTTCTCCCGCCCATGCCGTGAAAAATTCCAATCTAAAGCTTTTCTCAATCGACGCGGTTAGGTAGCCCATCAGCGTTTGAAGGCATTTTTGATCCAGCTCATTAAGCGTTCCCTTGTTCACACCAAAATCACCTAAATGGGATGTTATCTCATATTGGTGAGGATAGGACAGGTTAGGGATGGCGGCAGACATTTTTTGAACAGTGATGGACGCTTCGTCAGCCGCTGTTTCGAAAACGTTATTTCCTTTTCTGGAACGAGTCTTCTTTTCGCCAAAAGTGCCCGTTTCCAAAGGAGATTTGGAAGAAAGGTAGTAAAACTGTGTCACGGTGATCACTTCCAATCTATCATTTTCATTATTTTAGCAGCGCAGTCTATTATTTTTGAAGATTTTTTACGTAAAAATGATCATTGTAGCTGTTTTTCTGTTTTAGATGAAAAAATAAGACACCTGAACGGGCTTTCAACCCTGGAATTCAGTGACTTTCAGGTATAATCCAGTGACTTTTGACATTAATCCAGTGAAAGTGGCCATTAATCCAGTAAGAATCAGCCTTAATCCAGTGAGGCTGGCCATTAATCCAGTAACTTTATTAAAACATAAGAAATCAATACTGTTCTACCATCCGCCCCGAAACGATAAAAGAATGCCAGCATGCTAAGTACTTTATCCGATTGACAGGATAAATATGATCACATAATGGTGGTATTTAAATTAGGAAAAAGGAGCCGGGGTGACCCTGGCTCCTTTTTTACCTTCAAATAGATACCTGCGAAATCCGCAAAGACTGTCAATATTTCAAAAGGCAGCTATATACCGTTTATTCCAACGCCAGCTCAATAACCGGAACCAAAAAGTCTGGTTTGATGACCGGCAGTTCAAGAACCGTTTCATTTTCACCTACGACAGGCTGGTCATGGTGAAAGACATCGGATTCTTCGTGAACTTTTACCGGAATTTCCGAATGATCATGAAGGAAACGGGCATATAACACATTTCCTGGCAAATTCGTTAAATGGATGGTTCGGAATGGCCAAGAAAAAATATGGATATAGACTTTGTTCCCTTTTTGAGTCAGTCTGCAGTCAGGAGGACAATCTATTTCGCTTGCCCCCGCTCCATGAATCGACTCTTTATGGTAGTCCATCCATTCCTCCAGTTCGCGAAGAACGTCTATCGTGTATGAATCAAAATTTCCCCTGGCTGTTGGACCGAAATTCATCAGCACATTTCCATCTTTCGAAACACTGTCTATCAACAATTTTAAAATCATTTCAGATGATTTTCGATGGTGGTTATTTGGATTATAGGTCCATCTTTCATTAAAAGTCTGACACGCTTCCCAAATGCGCTTTTTCCCATTCTTACTAAACAGTAATTTAGTAGGTTGATATTGCTCTGGTGTATATACACCCCGGCCCAAGTCTAACCGGTCATTAAATATCATGTGAGGCTGATGGGATAGAATCATGTCTTCCAATTCTTCTGACTTCCAGTCTTTCGCACCTTTTCCTTTTGCCCATCCCCAATTACGGTCGCCATAAGAAAAGTCAAACCAAAAATAATCGATTTTTCCGTAGTTCGTGACCAATTCCTCTACTTGATTATGTAAATACTGCTGATAGATACTGAAATCTCTATTTTCTCGTTTGGCATCCTCATCTTCCCGCTGAGGGTGCAGGCCATCAATCGTGAAGTGATCGTGGTGCCAATCAATAACGGAATGGTAGAAACCGATTTTCATGCCCTCACTGCGGCATGCGTCGACAAATTCCCTTAGTGCATCCTTCCCATATGGTGTATTGGTTATTTTAAAGTCCGTATACCGGCTGTCCCACATAGCAAAACCGTCATGATGTTTTGTCGTGAAAACCATATATTTCATACCGCTTTTTTTGGCCTGCTTTACCCAATCAATCGGATTGTATAAATTTGCTTCGAATTGTTGCATGTACTGTTCGTAATCTTGTTTTGCAATCTTTTCTTGAGTCATGATCCATTCATCTTTGGCACGAAGTGAATACAAACCCCAATGTATAAACATGCCGAAACGATCATGTATAAACCATGAAGGATCACCATATTTTTCTGGCCAATCATACTTCATCATCGAACTCTCCTTCCTTACTGCTTTGGTCGCCTTAAATAGTATCATTCCTTAACTGTCTTTTAATTTCATGTAGCGCCTGTTCATCAAAACCATAGGCAAAGGACTGTTTTATCCTGATGGCTTTTCCAAAGTGATATTGGTTTGCGTTTACTCTTTGGTGTATCATGCCGATGTTTGAAGGGGACAAGCCCGCTCCCGGCAATATGTTTGGCCCACCTGTTTCACGTGCCAGCTCGACCAGCTCACTTAGCATCATCATTCCCGCCACACAATCAGATTCGCCGCCAGAGGTGAGTATCCTTTTCACTTGCTTCCTATACTTTGCCAATGTCCCGTATGCATCTTTTTGGGATGGTACCGAATCGAAGGCCCTATGGAAAGTGACATCCAGGTTTGGAGATAGCCCTAACAAATCTTCCAGTGCTTTTTCGTTGATCGTGTGGTCTTCGTTCAGAATTCCTGTTACGATGCCAACGCCTCCTAAATCCAAAACGTTTTGGACATCTTCCCGCATGATCCGCAAATCACTTTTGTTATAAACAAAATGATGGCTATGAGGACGAATCATCACTTGTACAGGAATGGATACGCTCTGCAAAACCCTCTTAATTGTCCCATAGCTAGGTGTCAGGCCCCCCTCACTGATTGCCGATACAAGCTCCAGTCGATCAACACCAAGATTTTGTGCCTGGATCGCTTCTTCCTCATTTTGAACAATCGCTTCAATCAGCATATTGCTCACCCTCTCTGCAGACTATTTCAACAAGCAGCCGCACTCCAAATCCGGAAGCGCCGGCAACATAATAACCATCTTCTTTCCATGGGCTTACCGTATTAGCCATATCAATATGTATCCACTTGCGTCCCTTCTCAATAAAGTTGCTTAAGAACACTGCTGCTGTAATGGCTCCTCCGTACTTGGATGAACTCATATTATTAACGTCCGCACAGCTGCTTTGCATGTAATATTGATAATCTTCTATTACAGGCATTGGCCACACATGATCACCGGCCTGCTCACCAAGCCTTTTTAATATCCATAATTCTTCTTCTTCGTTGCTGAAAATGCCCGCGGCCTTTAACCCAAGAGCCTGGCCAATGGCTCCTGTCAATGTGGCAATATCTACAATCGTTTCGGCCCCCAAAGATTGCGCATGTAAAATGCCGTCCGCAAGAATTAGCCTTCCCTCTGCATCTGTATTGCCAACTTCCACAGTCAATCCATTTTTATAGGAAATGACGTCTGAAGGAAGGTAAGCGTTCCCTCCGGTAATGTTTTCGACAAGCGGCAGGACTGCTGTAACATGTACAGGAGCATCCATATCCGCCAGCAGCTTCATTGCGCCTACCACTGCAGCAGAACCGCCCATATCCATCTTCATTTCGCCAATATCGGAACCGGTTTTTACGTTGGTCCCCCCGGTATCAAACGTAACACCCTTACCGACCAGGGCAACATGTTTTCCGCAGCTGTTCTTTAACGTCAATACGGCCATTTTCGGCTCATGGGCACTTCCTCTTCCTACGGTATGAATCGCTTCAAAGCCATGGGCCAACAATTGGCTGCCCTCGATAATCTCCACATGTATCTTCGTCTCCGCAAAAATCTCTTTAATTCTTTCAGCATAAATTGCCGGGGTTAATTTATTGGCGGGTTCATTGCATAAATCCCGGGCAAGATTCACGGATTTTGCACGGATAAGCGCAGCCTTTGCAAACTCCTCATAGGCTGCATTTTCGAAGACAAGGTTCGGATCTTGCGTAGCTTTCTTCTTTTTATAGGAAAGAAATTGATAACCTCCTAAATACCAGCCCTCCATAAAGGCCATGACCAATTCTCTTTCCTCCAATACCGCACATTGTGAGGCTAAGGTTTTGAAATCGGCCCATACCCGGTCAAAAGCAAAGTCTGCAATAGCCTTGCGGATTTTGCCGCCCAAAAAGCGGACATCCTCCATGGTCAGGTTATCTTTTTTCAAACCGGCATATACATACATCACATTTTCTATTTGAACAAACTGCAAATGCCCAAAAGACAGAGCGTTGTTCCCTAGGCCTGCCTCTGTCTTTTCCTTTAGGGTGATAATTTTCAAGTCCAATCAAAATCGCTCCCTTATCAATATAAGTGGCATGCCACCGTTTGGCCGTTTTCCAAAACACGGGTCTCCGGAACCTTTTGCTTGCATACCTTCATGGCATGAGGGCATCTTGTGTGAAATTTACAACCGCTTGGAGGGCTGGCGGCATTTGGAATTTCACCGCTTAAGATGATTTTTTCCCGTTTATTTTTTGGGTCGGGCTGAGGAATGGATGATAGCAGTGCTTGGGTATAGGGGTGTTTAGGCGTCTTAAAGATTTGTTCCTTGGTTGCAACCTCAACCAAATCACCCAAATACATGACTCCCACCCGGTCACTGATATGCTCGACTACACTTAGATCATGGGAAATGAATAAATAGGTCAATTTAAACTCTTCCTGCAAATCCTTCATCAAGTTCAGAATTTGAGATTGAATGGATACATCAAGGGCAGATACCGGTTCATCAGCGATGATCAATTCAGGCTGAAGAATGAGTGCACGTGCGATGCCAATCCGCTGGCGCTGTCCGCCGCTGAACTCGTGAGGATACTTATTTAAATGGAATTCACTGATCCCGCACTTTTCCAATAGACTTTTTACAATGGCTCTCTTTTCGCTGCCGGACATTTTCGGAAAATGGATGGTCAATGGCTCCATCAAGATGTCCTTCACCTTCATGCGGGGACTTAACGATGCAAAGGGATCCTGAAAAACCATTTGCATTTGTTTACGGTAACTTTTCCACACTTTTTCTGATGCATTGACTAAATTCTCACCCTTAAAATTCACTTCGCCTGCATCCGCTTTGATCAATCCATTGATCAATCGGCCAGTGGTGGACTTGCCACACCCCGACTCGCCAACCAAACCGAATGTTTCTCCTTTTTTGATGGAAAAAGAGACGCCATCCACCGCTTTTACATACCTCTTTTCCTCAAACCAATTTTTTGACAGGGGAAAATGTTTCTTTACCCCTTTAATCTCCACCAGAATATCATTGTCCATGAACCATTGCCCCCCTCTCCTCTTCTCTCTGATATAACCAGCATCTCGTCATTTGGCCATTGTCATCAAGTAAATCAGGTTCTTTCATATGGCATATATCCATGACGTGTTTACAACGCGGTGCGAATTTACATCCTTTTGGCATGTTTGACGGGTTGGGAACGGTCCCCGGAATGGAGTAGAGTCTCTTCGCAGGTGAACCAATCTTTGGAACAGATTGAATGAGCCCCTGGGTATATGGGTGCTTCGGCTTTTCAAATAACTCTTCTACTGTTGCTTCTTCAACGATCCGGCCCGCATACATGACAATGACACGGTCGCACATCTCAGCAACAACACCCAAATCATGGGTGATCATTAAGATTCCCATATTTGTTTCTTGCTGAATTTTTTTCATCAGATTCAATATTTGAGCCTGTATAGTGACATCTAAGGCGGTTGTTGGTTCATCGGCAATCAATAATGATGGGCTGCAAGAAATTTGCATACCAATGATAACCCGCTGCCTCATTCCGCCTGAAAGCTGATGAGGATATTCATTCATAATTTGATCGGCCCGGGGGATGCCCACAGCTTTCAATGTCTCAATAGCATGTTCATGCGCCTGCTTCTTGGACATATTCAGATGTAATTGAATCGTTTCTCTGAGCTGTCTTCCGATTTTCAAAACAGGGTTTAATGAGGTCATTGGTTCCTGGAAAATCATCGATAGTTCTTTTCCGCGATATTGCATCATCTTTTTTTCAGGTAATGCAAGCAGATTTTGTCCTTTGTAGAGGATTTCTCCCCCAATGACTTCCCCTGGGGTATCATGCAATAATCTCATGATCGACAATGAAGTCACACTCTTGCCGCACCCGGATTCCCCTACGATTCCGACAATTTCCCCTTCGTCCACATGAAAACTGACACCATGGACAACAGGCTGGATGCCGTCATCAGTCCTAAATCCTGTTTGCAAGTCTTTCACTTCCAACAAATGATGAGCCACCGTAGTTCCTCCTTCAGTCTTTTGTCTTGGGATCTAATATGTCTCGTAATCCGTCACCCAGCAAGTTAAAGGCCAATACTGTCAGAAAGATGATTAAGCCTGGGAAAAAAACGAGGTGAAAGGCTGAGTCAATATAATCTCTGGACATACTGAGCATTGCTCCCCAGTCCGGCGATGACGGTTCTGCCCCTAAACCCAAGAAGCTCAAGCTTGCAGCCGCTAAAATGGCAGTCCCAACTTTCATCGTGAAGTACACAATAATGGTTGGTACCGTTTCAGGCAAAATATGCTTCCATATAATACGGGTATTACTGGCCCCGATTGATTTAGCAGCCTCAACAAACAGCATTTCTTTCACCTCAAGGGTCGCTCCGCGCACAATGCGTGCAAAAGAAGGAATACTGAAGAAGGAAACAGCAATCACTACATTTTTTAAGCCTGGCCCCAATATGGCCACAATACCGATTGCCAGAATCAAATCAGGAAACGCGAACAGCACATCACACACCCTCATAATGGCTTTATCCACCCATTTCCCAAAGAATCCGCTGATCAGCCCGAGAATGGTTCCAACAATCATGCCGATCAGTACCGCAGAAACACTTACACTGAGGCTGATCCTCGCTCCCACTGCCAATCGGCTTAAAATATCTCTTCCATACTCGTCGGTACCGAATATATGCTCCGCCGATGGAGACTCAAGGACTTTATTATAATCCGGCAACGCTGGATCATAAGGCACCACCGATGGTCCAAACAGCATGGTCAGGATCAGCAAGAGGACGAAGTAGAAAGAATAGAGAGCTGGTTTCTTTTTACGAAAAGACCGCCAAAACCCTTGAAAGCGAGTTGGGGATTGGTTTACCACTATTTCTGCTGTGGCAGTCTCCACAGGTACATTGCTCATATAAACCCTCCTCCGGTCTATTAGTTATTCATATCGTATTTTGGGATTTAAAAAGCTGTAAACTATGTCAACAAGCATGTTCACCAATATAAACTGCAATGAAAATAGCAAGATTTCAGCTTGGACAACAGGGTAATCACGGAATTGGATGGAGTCGATCAATAACCTTCCGAGACCCGGAAAGCTAAATACCGTTTCAACTACAACCGATCCTCCCAAGAGAAAGCCAAACTGCAGGCCAGCCACTGTCACAACAGGAATCAGTGAGTTTTTTAACGCATGGCCAAAAACAATTTGCCGTCCGCCAAGCCCCTTTGATCTCCCTGTCCTTATATAATCCTGCTTTAAGCTGTTGACCATGGAGGAGCGTGTAAATCTCGCTATCATCGCCATGATTCCTGCGCCTAAAGCAAAGGAAGGCAAGATATAACTCTTCCAATCTGTTGCACCGCCAGTAGGCAATATCCCTAACTTAACGGAGAATAATTGGATTAAAACCAAACCTACCCAGAAGTTGGGCAGGGAAATGCCTGATACCGCAATCAGCATCCCGAGATGATCCGGCCATTTATTGCGGAATACAGCTGAAATGACACCGATTAACATCCCCACAATCAATGCCCAGATAATGCTCATAAAGGTTAAACCCAGTGTCGGCCAGATTCTTTCCGCTACAAGGTCGGCAACAGGAGCACCAGACTTTATAGAATATCCCAGATTCCCAGACAATAAATCTTTTAAATAGAGGACATATTGCTCCAATAGCGGCTTATCCAGCCCAAGATGGACCCTTACCGCTTGCACCTCTTCATACGTTGCATCTTTGCCGGCCATCAAGCGGGCTGGGTCACCCGGAATAAGATGGATAAACATAAAAATCACAAATGAAACCACCAGGAGAAGAGGAATCAGACTCAGAACCCGTTTCAAGATGTATTGCCACATATCCGTTAACACCTCCAAAAAGAAGGGGCTGACATCATCAGCCCCATATGTTCTTTTACTTAAATTTTGCTTTTGTTACACTGATTGATCCATCGGGCAAAACATAAACACCCTCTAAATCACTGCTGTGTCCAGACAAAATGACATCTGAAGCCAAGAAAATCCATGGGGCTTCGCTGAAAACTTGCTTCTGTACATTAGCATAGAGCTCTTTTTGTTTTGCTGTATCTGCTGTCGCATTTGCAGCTTTAATCCACTCATCCACCTCTTTATTTTGATAATAAGCGGTGTTTGCTCCGTTAGGAGGGAAGTACTCGCTGCTAAACAGGGAACGAGTGGCTCCATCCGCATCACCTGAAGAAGGGGACCAGCTGACATACCACATTTGCAGTTTGGTATCCTCCGGTTTTTCAGGTGTATATATCTCATCGGAAAGCGTTCCTTCTTCCATCGACTTGACGGTTACATTAATCCCAATTTGAGCCAGCTGCTGCTTGATGAATTCCATGCCTTTGATGGTTTCGGAAGTTGTATTGCCCCAAATTTCCGCATCAAACCCATCTTCATAGCCTGCTTCCTTCATCAGTTCTTTCGCCTTTTCCACATTGAAATCATAGGGCTCCTGCTTGGAGTAGTATTGTGTTTCCGCAGACATTGTAGAATCAAGGACATTGCCGTATCCGTCCTTTACC
>DATBUB010000073.1:0-6373 GCA_036516555.1 Bacillaceae bacterium | reverse complement strand
CGGCACCTGTAGCATCCCAGATTTCAACCTTGAATGCAGTGCCTCCAGGAATTGGCCATTCAGTATCCCAGAAACGGAATACGCCTGCTGTCAATACCCCTTTGTTTTTCCCTTCCGGCAGGGACATTTTCACTCCCCAGCCGTTACCAGCATCGTAGAATGCACGTGCATTCTCAGGAACACCGTCGTCGTATCCGATTTCCCCGCCCGGATAGCTTATGATCGGCTTCAAGACAACATCAAGACTGGAGTTTCTTTCAAACGTCACTTCGATCTCCTGGCTGTGGAAGAAAGGAGCGACGACTTTCAGCGTGTAGGTGCCTTCATAGGCCGTGATGGAATAGTTGCCGTTGGCATCTGTTTTAACAGGTGTAACAGCCGCATCTTCCACCAGCAGCAGATTTGCATTTGCAACCGGCTCGCCGTTCGATTCGTTGGTGACCTTTCCGCTTAAGGTGAAGCTTGACTTTTCTTCAAGCACAAAGTTGGCGGTGACTGTTGCATCCACTCCGATATTCACCGTTTGCTGGGCAGGACGGTAACCGTAAGCTTCCGCTTGGACCGTATAATCGCCTGCTGCAAGGTTCATGGAATATCTTCCATTTGCAGGGTCTGTATTAACAGAGCGGCCAATTTCAAGCACACTCACCTTGGCGTTCAGCGGCAGCATCTCTGGAGCCGGGGCACCGTCAGCGACAGGCGGTGTTTCTTTCTTTGGCATCTCAGGTACAATTTTGTTCGGATCTACTTTTTCTTTCTTCAATGCTACATTGTCGGAAGAAACGGAATCAGCTTTCTTGTTCGAAATCCCCTTTAGTCCAATGGAAGCTTTTCCTGTATTGGACGTAGCGGATAGACGTACATCATCGAGGTACCAGCCCGCTCTCACAACACTGACATCGCTTCGCAGGTTAAAGCCGACATAGATCCTTTGGCCGCTGTAGGCAGAAAGGTCAACTTCTGCATCTCTCCAGGAAGCACCGTTTCCTGTGATCCTCATTACCTGGGTCCAGTTTTGCCTGTCTGTAGAAACAAACACATGTCCGAAGTCCCAGTTGTTCTCAAAATCATACCAATGCTTGAATTGCAGAAAGGCATTGCCCTCCGGCAAATCAATTGGAGGCATAACGAGTGTTGCGTTGGTATAGTTCTCATAGTTTCCTGCCAGGTTTGTTCCGTAAACCTTCTGTCCGGAAGCAGCCCCATTAGGCCCGGAAGTAGGCACTCCCCATTGCCAAGGATCTTTGTCACCAAAGGAAGTCCAGCCTGTAGGAGTAGATTCGAAATCTGTGAAATATCCGACTGAAATTCCAGGCATGACATTGATTGTATATTCATCGGAAGTCACTTCGTTATTGCCGAAGTCGTTCAGCTTCCAGCGATAGATGAAGGCATTGCCTGAAATCTTGTCTCCGTCGATTTTAGCCCTGTACGTACCGGACTTGAAGTCCCCGGAAGTGCGAGTGGCTGCAATTGTTTGCCAGTTGTTGTCCTGGTCTTTGTATTCAAGGTTGACGGATGCAACGCTTACGTTGTCACTAACTTCAATGAATAGCTCTAAATCCATTCCCGCATACGTTTCAGCAGGAGCTTGATGGCTGAATGTTGGAGCTTCCGTGTCTTCGCCTTGCTTTCCGACCTGACCTTCCAAGCGTCCCATTCCGCTGATGATGGAGGAAACGGCGTCAAATGCATTGACCAGCCCGTATCCGTACCCGTTGTTCGGGGACTCTGGGAAAGTGGAGTCTGTGAGCGGTGTAGCAGTGCTCATCAATATTTCTTCCATTTCATCCACTGTTATGGATGCATTTACCTGACGAAGCATCGCAGCAACAGCTGAGACGTGCGGCCCTGCCATGGAAGTTCCGTTCCAGCCGCCTTCATAGCTGCCGCCAGGGATGGAAGAACGGATATTTACACCAGGAGCAGAGATATCAGGTTTGATTTCACCGTATGGTGAAGGTCCTTGCAGTGAGAAGCTGGCAAGCTTGTTATTGATGTCTGTAGCTCCTGTAGCAAAGGATTCACGGTAGTTGGCCGGATTCGCTACAGAGCCGGGTCCGCCAGGGTTTCCAGCTCTTACGTTCCCAGCTGAAAACTCAGGGAAAATTTGAGCGTTTCTCCAGTTGACGACAGCGGGAAGGTACCATTCATCAAGTCCCGGGCCGCCTCCCCAAGAGTTGTTGACAACATCTGGAGCTAGGTCAGGACGGGCATTTCCATTGGCATCCGTAGGAGCCATAATCCAATCTGCTGCTTCAAGGAGATCATAATCTGTGCCGCCTGCTGCTGTAAATGCCTTGACCGCAATCCATTTGGCACCAGGTGCAACCCCGATTTGGTTGGCACCGTTTGGCTCTCCCCCAACCATTGTGCCGGTTACATGAGTCCCATGCTCCAGATCATCATATGGAGTGGCACGGTTTGCTGACGTTGAATCAAACCAGTTGAAGTCATGGGATACTTCACCGGTGGCCTTGTTGAACCCGCGGTATTTTTCCTTCAGAGCGGGGTGATCCCACTGGACACCCGTGTCAATGCTTGCAACAACGGTTCCCGTTCCGTCAATGCCCAGGTTCCATGCTTGCGGAGCGCCGACACGGTCTATGTTCCATTCAATATTGTTTGTCTGCTTAGCTGTTTCTTTTGCGGTTTTTGTTTTTGTTGCATGCAATTGGCGAGTTTCGTTTGGAAGGATCTTTTCAACTTCCGGGAAGCTCGCTACCTTTTCCGCCACCTCTTTGGTAGCCGTTACACCCATTCCGTTTACAATGAAATAGGACCGGATCCCTCTGGCATTGCCTTTAGCCACTTCTTTTTCAAGATAGGCTTCAACACTGCTTTGAGTCTCCAGCGCGGTCGCCTTCAGCTCAGAGACAACGGCCGACCTTTGTAGGTATTTGCTTTGCTCGGCTGAGAGCTTTGCCTTTTGGGCTGAAGCTTTGGCTTCCTTGGCCACTTTTGTGGTGTCCGCCTGCTCCTTGAATTTAATCATGAATGTCACCATTTCATCCTCTTTGAATTGAGAGGCGAGACGGCTGCTGATCTTTTCTTTAGCGGTTGTGGCTTTGCTGGTATCATGGACGGATGTATGGAGTTTGCTGGTTGCGGCCGCTGGTCCAATGCTCGGAGTCGCCAAAGACAAAGTCATCAGGAAGGCAGCGGCAATACTGAACACTTTCCTGTGATTACGTCGTTTGAATCCCATCACATTTCCCCCTTTGGTTTAATCGAAACCCTATGGATCGTCTGGACAGCCATGTCAAATTGCACCTCGCAACTCCTTCGGTCCCAAGTTCCACAAAAAAATGACATCGTTCCTCCTTTCTCATTTGAAAAAATGGTGATGAAGGTTCTCGGTGCCATTTCAACAAGAATATGTAAATTCCTGGCTGCATCTTTAATATAAATGAAACAACTATGTAAATATGTCGAATAATGTCATTATTTTCTGTATATTCAAAAAATGAGAAGAAAGCAACAAAAACCGGAATATTTTGCAGAGGACAAAAGCACCGCTCATCAACTTCACTCATAAGCATCAAAGATACAAAACCCTTGGATTTCAAAGGTTTTTATTGAGGTACAAGCTGTTACAAAATCAGTAGGGAACAATAATTAAACTGATCTTTAGGTGAAAAATGAAACGAAATATCTGCAAAGGCAGCCTATTCAAGCACATTGGATGAAAAGAACCGGTACGAAAATCATGGTAAAAATAGGTATAAATGTTTAATGCATCCCTTATTTGTTGTATATTCTGGGAAAAAAGTACATTAATACGGCTTTATGTGTGTTGGAAGATTGTTACGATTAAGTATCAATTTCATCACGAGTCCTGACTTTTGTCGAAAAGCCTGAAATAATGAAAAATAGTTGATTATATAAGCGAATATTTATATGATAATGAGGAATTAATCGATATTGAAAGAAATTATATAAGGAAGGGGTTATAAGTTTGTTGGATTCGACTATGGAGAATGTAGAAACATATTTAAAATCCATTGCAGATCAATCCAGGCTTAAAATCCTTTACTGCCTGGGAAGAGATACATATTGTGTGTGCGAGCTGGTGGACTATCTCAAAATGAGCCAGCCAGCTGTCAGCCAGCATTTAAAAAGACTCAGAAATGCAGGGATCGTCATGGAAGAAAAGAGAGGGAAATGGGTGTATTACTCGCTGGACAAAAACCATGAATGGTACCCGCTGATCCTGCACGTAATTCAACTTATGCCCCCCATGGAGCCTGTAAAGAGATTGACTTGCAGCTGAGAAAAGGAGAACCATCATGTCCGTTTTAGCCATCGTCATTTTTTTGATTACACTTGTGTTTGTCATTTGGCAGCCGAAGGGGCTTTCCATTGGCTGGTCAGCCTGTGCCGGAGCATTATTGGCACTTGCTGCTGGAGTTGTAACACTGAATGACGTGATTGCTGTTACAGAAATCGTATGGAATGCAACTCTGACGTTCGTCGCCCTGATCATCATATCATTGATCCTGGACGAAATTGGATTTTTCGAATGGTCCGCCTTGCACATGGCAAGGTTGGCGAATGGAAACGGGATAAAAATGTTTCTGTTGGTAACCGTTTTGGGAGCCATCGTGGCTGCACTGTTCGCCAATGATGGAGCCGCGCTGATATTGACGCCAATCGTCCTGGCGATGGTTAGAGCCCTGAATTTCAAGGACCGGCTCGTTTTGCCTTTCATCATGGCCTCCGGGTTTATTGCAGATACTACATCGTTGCCGCTCGTTGTCAGCAACCTTGTGAACATCGTTTCCGCCGATTTTTTCGGAATCGGATTTGCGGAATACGCTGCCAGGATGGTGGTTCCCAATCTATTTAGTTTGGCGGCAAGTATCCTAGTCTTATTATTGCTTTTTGGGAAGGACATTCCCAGGTCTTTTGATGCATCAGAGCTGAAAAGGCCCGCAAATGCCATTCGGGACGTAAAATTGTTTCGACTTTCCTGGGGAGTTCTTGCTGTTTTGCTTGCAGGTTATTTCGCCAGTGAGCATCTTTCCATACCTGTTTCTTTCATTGCAGGAGCGGTAGCCGTTTCCTTTTTGCTTTTAGCTAGGAGAAGTCCTGCCATCCATACAAAAACGGTTATCAAAGGCGCACCGTGGGCCATTGTGTTTTTCTCCATCGGGATGTATGTGGTGGTATATGGGCTCCGTAATGCTGGATTGACATCAGCTTTGGCCCACCTGATCCAAACATCCGCAGATCATGGTTTGTTTACAGCGACGATGGGAATGGGTTTCATGGCGGCCTTCTTGTCCTCCATTTTGAATAACATGCCGACTGTCATGATTGATGCGCTGGCGATTGCCGAAACGGATACATCCGGAATGATTCGGGAGGCTCTGATTTACGCGAACGTCATCGGTTCGGATTTAGGGCCGAAGATCACTCCCATCGGTTCGCTGGCCACGCTCCTCTGGCTGCATGTCTTGAAGTCAAAAGGGGTCAATATTACCTGGGCGTATTATTTAAAAGTGGGGATCATCCTGACCATCCCGACACTGTTTGTTTCATTGGCAGGATTGTATCTGTGGATGCAATTCATTCACTAAGAGGAGGCGACTCTAATATTGGACACGAAAATCATTTATTTTCTTTGCACAGGCAACTCATGCCGGAGCCAGATGGCGGAAGGATTCGGAAAAAAGTATTTGGGGGAAAAATACGATGTTTATTCAGCAGGACTTGAAGCCCATGGCCTGAATCCAAAGGCAGTGAAGGCTATGGCGGAAGCTGGTGTCGATATTTCCAATCAGACATCCGATATTATAGATGAAGAGCTGCTGGAAAAGGCGGATTATATCATCACATTATGCGGAGATGCCCGCGATAAATGCCCGGTGACTCCTCCGGGTAAGACAAGGTGGCACTGGGGATTTGACGACCCTGCAAAAGCGCAGGGAACGGAAGAAGAGAAATGGCGGGTATTCCAGCGTGTCCGCGATGAAATTGAGGCAAGGATCAAAGTGTTTGCGGAAACAGGGAAGTAAAAAGGTCAGCAATTGCGATCCTAAACACATTCTAAAATCGAAATCGCCAATCATTAGCAACGATAATGATGATTACGGCATATACACTAATAACGTATTTATATATCTGTACGGAGCCTTCACCAAAAATCATAATAACCAATGGCATTGCAAGGACTGCAATGCCTAATAAGATTACAGACAAACCCGTTCTTTTGGCATATTTATCTTTATCACCGTAAAATGTACTGTCACTATAGCCAATGATTAAGGAAAGCATTTTTTTTGCTCGAATTAAATATCCTAAATAAATGATAAAGATTCCAGCACCAATCGAAGCAAGAGTACCAAAGCTTGCCATAATTTCACCTCCG
>DATBUB010000072.1:0-3436 GCA_036516555.1 Bacillaceae bacterium | reverse complement strand
AAGTAAATGACCCTGTCAGCCGGAGTTGAAAAGTCACTTTTTGTGAATTGATATCAGCTCTTCCGGTCACATGGACAGGGGTGACATCCCGGATTTCCGGGTCCCTCAATTTTAATTCCTGTGCTACATTGACGGTTTCGTCAATCTCCATCCCGTTTTCCCGAAATTTTTGCAGCTGGATTACTGTCCATTTCAATGTGATCACCTCTAGGCAACAAAGGTAATTATAGCCTCCATCATACCGTTTGTCAATATAATATCTTTACAGTTTACATCTGGCAGAATCAAACATGTCAGGCGGTAGGGAAGCCATCTTCACTCGTATTTTACCCTTTAGTATGCACCATGCAAACGGAAAGTGTACAAAAGCATAAGACTTTCCTGTTCTCCGCTTACAGCAGGGCTGGTGACCATACCGCTCAGCGCCCTCTGCATATACTATCGTGATATCTATATTAAGGAGTGACACAGAATGGATCAAACGAGACAATTCTCGAACCCTTACTTCGGCTATGGAGGTTTTCCCGGATATACAGGATATGGAGGATATGGAGGATATCCAGGCTATGGGCCTGGTTATGGCTATGGTCATCATCACGGACATCACCACCATGGACATGGACACCATCACCATGGGCATCACGGACATCACCACGGACATCATCATGGACATCATTGGCACGGTTATCGGTAATAACATTGAAAAGATGGAATGCAACGGAGGGGTGAGTCCCTCCTTGCACCATCTGCCGTGTTTTCTTCCTGACCTGTTTTGGAGTATGATGGACATACACGAAGATTTATTTACCAGGGGAGCAGAAAAATGATCAGTACAGGAATCGTAGCAGAATACAATCCCTTTCACAATGGCCATCAATATCAAGTGAAAGAAGCACGGGAAATGACCGAGGCTGATGTCATTATCGCCGTCATGAGCGGAAACTTTCTTCAAAGAGGCGAACCTGCCCTTATTTCCAAATGGTCGCGAACTGAAATGGCTCTTAAGGGAGGGGTGGATATCGTCATTGAGCTGCCATATGCTTTTGCTGTTCAGCAGGCTGAACATTTTGCGGCAGGTGCCATCCGTCTATTGGACGAGCTTGGCTGCGATCATGTCTGCTTCGGGAGTGAAAATGGCTCGATTGAACCTTTTCTGGCAGCCGCTAACTTGGTCAAAGAGAGGCTGACAATATATAATAAAGCTGTCGAAGCCAATATGAAAGAAGGAATGAGCTACCCATCTGCGTTGTCCCGGGCATTTGAATCACTATGCCCGGGCGAGGATATGCTGGATCTGTCAAAGCCCAATAATATACTTGGATACCGTTATGTTTCTTCTGTCATTGACCTGCAAAGCAACATGAAGCCATGCACAGTTAAACGAAAACATGCCGAATACCATGATGAAAACTTTGGTGAAGGCACCATAGCAAGTGCAACAGCCATACGAAAAGCCATTTATGACAAAAAATTAGATGCCATCAAACCATATGTGCCAGACACCACGTTTTTGCAGCTGGAAGCATATAAAGCTGCATTTGGGCAACATCATTTCTGGGATCTGTATTGGCCATTTCTTCAATATCGGATCCTCACCATGAAGCCGCAAGAACTGAGGCGCATATACGAAATGGAAGAGGGGATTGAGTTCAGGATCAAAAAAGCTGCCGGGACGGCAGCTAGTTTTCACGATTTTATCACTGCGGTAAAAACGAAGAGGTATACATGGACGAGAATACAGAGAATTTGCGTACATATTCTGACCAACACAAATAAATCCACGATGGCGGAACACGGCAGTGCACCAGAATATATACGGCTGCTGGGGATGACGGATGCCGGCAGAATGTACCTGAATAAAGTGAAATCCCGGTTGTCACTTCCGTTGGTATCCAAGCTGTCATCCTGGCCAGAAAAGCTGATGGAGATGGATATAAGGGCGGGACTGGTTTACGCCCAGGGACTGCCCAGCCCTGTCAGAAAAAAGCTGTCCCGAATGGAATATGCACAGCCCCCCATTCTTGCACCATAATATGGGCCGGAAAGAACTATCTTTCTGGCTCATTCTTTTTGGCTGCATATGTCCATGAGTTTATTGTTTCTATTATGTCCGGCATTTTTCTCAGTGCCGCTTCTTCCCCTATCTGTATGATTTCTTTAATATTCGTAAAGGCTCTTGCATTAAAAAGTTCCACAGGGGGACGGATCATTACATCGGATTCGTTTTCTCTCGCAGCCACGATTTCCATCTGCAAAATGTCGATGCTCTGGATAATGACATCATATATCGTCATGATTTCCGCCTTTTGATTAATCCCCGAAACATCCACACCAATCACTATATCCGCCCCCATTTCTTTTGCTGCCGAAACAGGTACACGATCCGAAACACCCCCATCCACCAACAGCCGGTCATTCATCTTTTCCGGCACAAATATTCCCGGGATGGAAATGCTTGCCCGGACAGCATCTGATATTGGACCTTTAGTAAATACGACCCTTTCCCCCGTCTGGAGATCAGTTGCCACAATTGCCAATGGAATGGCCAGCTCTTCAATGCTTTTTCCATGGGTGAAAAGCCTTATTAAGTTCTTGACTCTCCTTCCGGCAACAAAACCCATTTTTGGAACAGTAAAATCAAGGTAATACTGTCTCCTGAAGGCTGCAGACAATTTGATCATCTGGTTAATATCATGACCGAAAGCGTAAAAGCATCCAACAAGGGCTCCCATGCTGCTGCCCGAAATGCAATGTACCGGTATATCATTATCCTCCAGGGCTTTCAATACCCCCAAGTGGGCAAACCCCCTTGCCCCCCCGGATCCTAACGCGAGTCCTATCTTGGGCAAGTCCACGCCAATCCCTCCCCTTCCATATTTTATGGTCTAAAAGAGAGAGCTATGAGTATATTGATTATGTGGATGTTGGACAGGGAGGTCGGGCATTTGAACATTTCCAAATTAAAATCCATCATTCTTGCAGCTGCGTTATCTGTGATGGCTGTTTCCATGATCCTTCTTCCTGAAGAAGCATTTGAGGCTTCCGTCCGCGGATTGAATATGTGGTGGGAAATTGTGTTCCCTTCCCTTTTCCCTTTTTTCGTCCTCTCTGAAATGCTGATCGGGTTTGGCGTTGTAAAATTCATGGGTGTCCTTTTGGAACCGCTCATGCGTCCCCTTTTCAGAGTACCTGGTGTTGGAGGATTTGCATGGGCGATGGGCATGGCTACCGGGTTTCCCGCCGGTGCAAAATTGTCAGCCAGGCTTCGCCAGGAGGGACAGCTGACAAGGGTCGAAGCGGAGCGGCTCGTTTCGTTCACAAATTCCTCCAGCCCGCTATTTATTTTCAGTGCGGTCTCAGTCGGTTTTTTCCACCATCCAACCCTTGGCTTCATCCTCGCTCTTTCCCATTACCTCGGAAATTTTTGCGTCGGGAT
>DATBUB010000071.1:0-4868 GCA_036516555.1 Bacillaceae bacterium | reverse complement strand
GATATAGAATGAATCCTGCATATCACGTGCCGGGTGCCCCTTTGGAAGATTCAGGGCTTCGAAGTTATAATAGTCACTTTCCACTTCCGGCCCTTCCGCAATTTTGTATCCCACTCCGATGAACAGATCCTCAATCTCTTCCACAATTTTTGTAAGAGGATGCCTGCTTCCGGTTTTAATCTGGCGTCCAGGCAACGTGACATCGATGGTTTCGGAAGCCAATTGCCTGGAAATGGCCTCTTCCTCCAGCTGCATTTGCTTTTGTTCGATGGCTTCAGTAATGGCTTCCCTAATGACGTTGACCAACGCACCCATTTTCGGGCGTTCTTCTGCAGATAATTTGCCCATCCCGCGAAGCACTTCAGTGATTGGCCCTTTCTTGCCAAGATACGCAACGCGAACTCCATTCAACTCTTTTAAATCGGCCGCGTTTTGGACTTTGGCCAATGCCTCTCTTTCCAATTCCTTCAATCTTTGTTCCACTTGTCGGATTCCTCCTTTTTTTAAAAACAAAAAAAGCCCCTCCCGGAAAGGGACGAGGCTTTGGTCGCGGTACCACCCTTATAAACATGACATACTCATGTTCACTTCATTGTCATAACGGCATCTGCCGGGGCATCTTTACGTTTTGATCAACGGTCCCGATGCCGACTCGGGAGGTGAACTTCACCTTGCTCCAGCTGAAAGTGCTCCCAGTCAAGGCACTTTCTTCCTGACAGCTTCCGCTAGGCTACTCTTCTCCGTCACAGTCATTTGCATGATTTGCTTAGTTTCATTATAAACAATTTCTTTATTTTCGCAAGTGATACATTAAAATACCGGCGGCAATCCCGACATTCAGTGATTCACACTGTCCGTAAATGGGGATATATAGGTTCCTGTCCGTCATTTCCAATATCGCCGGAGCCACACCCGCACCCTCATTTCCGACTATGAGCGCAAAGGCATCAGGCGCCTCCAGCTCCTTGTAGGGTGAGGCTTTTTCAAGGGCAGTCCCATAGACAGGAATCGAAGCATCCTTGCATTGAACAATCCATTCGGGAAGACTTCCAGGTTCCACCTCTAAATGAAAATGGCTTCCCTGGGCTGAACGGATCACCTTTGGATTATAGAGGTCTGCTGTCCCCTCCCCCAGGATGACGGCATCCATTCCCGCTGCATCTGCCGTTCGGATCATGGTTCCCACATTGCCCGGATCCTGAACTCCATCCAGCATCAGAATGCGTTTATGCCGGGATAGGGCAATCCGGTTCTGCCTCTTCCTGCAAACGGCAAAGATCCCCTGCGGAGTCTCTGTTGAAGAAATGGCCTTGCTGATTTCAGACGTAATGGTAGTCACCGGACCTCCTGAAGACAAAATGGAATCAGGCAGTGTCAGATCCTCCTGTATGATGTATTCCATGATATCTTCTGTTTTCAATGCCTCTTCAATGAGATGCATTCCCTCTATTAAATAAGTTCCGGATTTATCCCTTCCCTTTTTGGTCTGGAGCTTCTTCCATTCGCTCACTCGCTGATTTTTTGCGGATTGCAGGTCTGCCACTGTTCTCATTTCCTTTCGAATCTTTCTTGTACCATTATACATATTTCTGCCATGAATGCGAAAAGCTATGGAAGAATAACCCGAAAAGGAGCCATCAGGAATGGATCTTAATTTGAGACATGCAGTCATTCAAAACGTTTCAGGAAATACACAGGACCAGCTTCGCGACACCATCGTCGATGCCATACAGCGCGGGGAGGAAAAACTGCTTCCCGGTCTGGGCGTACTGTTTGAAGTGATCTGGCAGAATGCGGACGACCAGGAAAAAGGAATGATGCTGGATACGCTTGAACAGGGATTAAAGCATTAATGGCGGCTATAAACAGCCGCTTTTTTCTTTGCAAAAGAAGGGGGTGCCATGCTCGCTCTTTTCAAGAAATCATGTTTGACTCAAAAAAATAGCGACCCCTATGGTATGGGGCCGCTTCCTTTGTTCATCATTTGATCATTGTCTTGAGCGTTTCTATCCCGAAGTACGATCCTACCCCGAACACGGCCGACCAGAGGACAAGACTGATGGTCATCCACAGCAAGGTCCAGTTCTTGGTCGCCCCAAACGTCATACCGATGAAAGCCGCAATGTGGGTGCCGATCAATACCGGGCCAAGAAGGGCTAGCCCCGGAAGGCCGTACTTATTCCAGATTTTCTTCGCACGCTGCTGTCTTTTCCCGTCCTCTTTTATCTTGCCTTTCCGAATGAAGTATTCCCTGATTTTCTCAAACAAATAGACAACGAGAATGATCGTGGACATATTCCCTATAAAAGCAAGAATGACGACAACCGCCGGCTGCAAACCGCGGACGATTCCAAGCGGGATGACTGCAGCAATTTCAAACCAAGGCACTGCTGCCAGCAAAAACACCACCGTATATTCCCATAAATTCCCCATGACATACTCCTCTTTTATGTTATCCTTTCCTGACCATACAGGATTTTCTGCAAATTGAAAAGAAAAATGCCGGGCATCCTGAATGTTTTCCGATACCCGGCACGAGACTTATTCAAACGTAATCCGATCCACTGCTTCCCTATCCAGCCGTTTAATCACTTCTGTGATCAGCTTGACGGCATTCTCATAATCATCCCGATGCAAAATGCCTGCATGTGTGTGGATATACCTCGTAGCGATCGTGATGGCAAGGGATGGCGCTCCTTCCGCGGCCAAATGGATGGCCCCTGCATCTGTTCCCCCTCCAGGAATGGCATCGAACTGATGTGGAATCCCAAGCTCTTCCGCAACATTTACTACAAGGTCGCGGAGGCCTTTATGAGATACCATGGAGGCATCGTACAAAATGATTTGTGGGCCATCGCCCATTTTTCCCTGTGCTTCTTTGTCGGATACTCCCGGTGTGTCACCTGCAATGCCCACATCCACCGCAATGGCAATATCAGGCTGTATTTTGTTCGCCGCTGTTTTCGCTCCTCGAAGGCCCACTTCTTCCTGGACGGTTCCCACCCCATAAACCGTGTTTGGGTGGCTCTCGCCCTTCAAGCTTTTCAGGACATCAATGGCGATGGCACAGCCTATGCGGTTATCCCATGCTTTCGCAAGAAGCATTTTTTCATTGTTCATGACGGTAAAATCAAAGTATGGCACAGCCATGTCACCTGGCCGGACTCCCCACTCTTTTGCTTCTTCACGGCTAGAAGCACCGATATCGATAAACATATCCTTGATTTCAACCGGTTTTTTCCTGGCTTCCGGTGTCAAGATGTGCGGTGGTTTAGAGCCGATTACTCCTGTTATGTCCCCCTTCGAAGTCACAATGGTCACGCGTTGTGCCAGCATGACCTGTGACCACCAGCCTCCTACGGTTTGAAAGCGAAGGAAACCCTTGTCATCAATTTGAGTGATCATGAAACCGACTTCATCCAGGTGCCCTGCTATCATTACCTTCGGGCCGCCAGCTTTTCCCGTTTTTCTGGCGATCAAGCTTCCCAGGCCATCCGTCTCCACTTCATCGGCAAAAGGCGTTATGTATTTCTTCATGACTTCCCGAGGTTCAGACTCGTTTCCTGGAATCCCTCTGGCATCTGTCAGGTCTTTTAGCATCGTTAAGGTCTCATGTAGCTTTGCCATCATCATTCCTCCATTTTTCTCATGTTTTTCCACCCTTTATTATAATGGAAAACTGCGGGGAAAAACAAAGTTTAATGAAATTAAAATTACAGCCGGAATCAATACCCATCCTGCTGTCTTTGATAGTTAACCTCATTTTTCTTCCTGTATGCTTCCTGTACATCGTCGATTGTAAATCCAAGGCTCTGCCCTAAAATAAAATAGTGACGGAACAGCTCTTCATAGTCTTGCAGGGATTTGGACTCCCTCAGTTTGTCAGCAAGATGATACATCTTCAAAAATGACTGGACCAAATCCTCATTAGCCTCTGATGACAAAATAGAGATATCGCGGTCAGAAAAGCCCAATTCCAGTCCGATGGATAAAATGAAATGAACACCGTCCACAAATTCCTCCAGTATTACGCCGGTATCAGATGCGGGTTTCTTGCTCCAAAATTTAAAACAGCGCGTCTCATTCGCCAATTCCCCTAGCTCAACGAGAAGAGCGAGGATTTTTCGTTCGGCCAGGTCGGCTTCCTGCAAGCCGTGTTCATTTTCTATGTACTGATCCAGCTTATGCTGCATCTCAAACCACTCTTGTATCGTCATAAGAATCCCTCCCTAAAAAATTATAACAAAAAATGAAACCTTTTGTTCCCCTTCTCCGTATAGGTGGGATAGATTACTGGATTGGGGGCTTCAAATATGATTATCCTTCTAAGAATTGCCATCATAGCACTGATCATTTATTTTATCTATAAAATCATCCATTTTTTTCTGGATCCCAAAAGGAAACTCGAATCCGCCCATGAACAAAAACGGTACTTTTTCTATGATGTCCCTGAAAATATCAGAAAAAATTTTTTGATTACGTACAACGGCGTCATGTTTGAGGGGGAAAAATATTTGGGGACAACTGACCGGTCATTCGAAGTAGTTTCCATTTTTATCTATCCCCATAACAATGATTTGCTGCATGGATTGTCCTTCGACGATTTTGTTTTTATTGAAAATGAAATCAAACTCCGTTATCCAAATGCCGATATCGACTGGAAGAGCCCAGTCAAAGAATTGATGAATAAGAATAGAAATGAATAAAAAACCGGGGAGAACCAAACTTTCTCCCCGGTTTTTTTTGCAAATCCATTTCATTAAGCTGACCCGTGCGAGAAAAATTCTTCCCACTTTACGGTGGCAATCTTCTCACGGAGCATATAGAACAGTACACATAAGGACACCACAATCAAAGCTGCCATGCCC
>DATBUB010000070.1:0-7305 GCA_036516555.1 Bacillaceae bacterium | reverse complement strand
ATGGAATGTTGCTGGTGCTGGAACACAAAAAAACCAACAACATTGTGAGCCTTTCTCCAGACCTTAGGCATGTGCTGTCCATAAGAGAAAATCGGGACACGAGAGAGGCGGTTTACTACCGGCCGTATTATCATTTCCTCGCCCTCCCGAAAGAAGTCCTCCCCTATCCTACCGCCGGTCAATTCAAAGTAAAGTGGCTGGCGGACGACGCGGCGGCTGTCACATACAAAGCGGCGGACAGCACGATCCACCAATTCATTGGCACATACGGGAGCCGCGATGGATTATCCTATTACTATGTGGGGCCATCCATTTACGGACGGTGGTCGGGGCCAGATGCTGTGGTCATAGCCGGCCAGCAAGGAATAGAAGTAAGGCACGGCGGGAGATCGGAAAGCTTTGATTGGGACCAAGTTGTCCAGTTCGGTACCTTGGCGGTCGTACTGGTAAGAGAGGGCGAGGCTAGGTGGACCATCTCCTTGAATGAAAATTTTAAAATCCAATCAGAATCGCTGGTACCGCCCATTGGTGATATCACTTTGTATCAGGCAACAATGGAAAAGAATAAGCCAGTCAAGCTTGCGTATGCGGGACAGGAATAAAATATGGGATTGCAGAGCGGAAATAGGGTAATTTCAGCAATTAACCTGAAGATTGCATAATTAACCAAAAAATGGCCCGAAAGTTATCCTGTCTCAGTTCTTCACGTGAATGTCCGAAATAAGAGTATTGATTTAAGAAATGAACCTTTTTGTAAGAAAGAGCATCAGCAAACCACTCATTTTTACACGAAAAAAGTGTTTGGATTCAACGAACCCAAACACTTTTATACCTATATCATACATCTGCTGGCCTCGCATTTCCGCGTATCAGAACATCCTGTTTCCTAACGGCAAACACGCCGCAAACAAAGGATAGG
This sequence comes from Bacillaceae bacterium, assembly GCA_036516555.1. Lineage (GTDB taxonomy): Bacteria > Bacillota > Bacilli > Bacillales > Bacillaceae_C > DATBUB01. The sequence goes on along the minus strand of DATBUB010000070.1, from coordinate 6,386 downwards.
GCTGCTGCCGCAAGAAAGACAGTCTCTATCCCGCGTTCTTCAGCCAGCCAGCCGAAAAGCAAGGTGCCAACCCCAAAGGTTCCTGTAATCACTACGTCTTGCGCAGAAAAAATATGGGCAAGTTTTTCCCGGTTTGCATTCGTTTGAAGGATGGTCAGCATTGCAATACCCTGGATTTGCCCGACGATACCGAGGAATAGAGACACAATTAAAGACCATGTACTGCTGAAGGGGTACGTAAACAGGATAGTCCCTATTCCGGTCAGCATCAGCCCCCAAATGACCGCCTTATGCAAAGGAAGCCGGGTGAAACGATAAAAAAGGTATCCGCCAATTAGAAATCCCACTGAATAAGCGGAGTTAATATACCCCCACCATGCTTCACCCTTCCCCAGGATTTCATCGACATACACATACAGGATTGCCGAAATCCATACGGAGCCTGCAAATGCCGTCAAAAAATCGATGAAAAACAAAGACCTGAGAGTGGAATGCTTCCAGCTGATTTTCCAGCCGTCAGAGATTTTTGTAAAAAAGGATTGTCTTCCCATAGAAACCTTTAAACCAGTATGGCGGACACCCAGCATAAGCACCACAGCCGTTCCGTAAATTATGACAGTTACTCCAAGCAAGGGTCTCTCGCTGAAAACAGTGACAAAGAGAGCTCCCAGCGGCCAGCTGGCAATGTTAACTCCGTTGTCGGTGATAGAAATAAGGCTGTTCGCTTTCTCGAGATGCCGGTCTCCGGCCAGATCTGGAATCATTGCGTTCCGCGTAGGAGACGCAAAGCCGTCCAAGAAGGCGTTCATACTGACCAACACTAGAATCATGGTAAGTGGCGCCCCGGATAAAGCAAATACAACAAACAGAAGCAGGGTTTTCCCGGACATCGATTGGACAAGGATCTGTTTCAGCTTGAATCTATCAATCAAAAGCGGTGCGGCTAGACTACCCGCAAGCCGTGAAAACGTTATCGTGACAGGAATTAGCGATAGAGACAGAGCGTTGTGGGTTGAGGAAAATACAAGGCTGATTAACGCTACAATATAGAAAACATCCCCTGCATTGGAGAGGCCTTGGCTCACCCACAATAAATGAAAAGAACGGCGATCCAGCATAAAAACTCTCCTTCACTTCATATTCACTTCATAAATATAAAGAAGATTTTACACTGGATAGTCTCCTTTCACTTCACAATATCAACAATATTATACAGGAGAAAGAGCTACAGTAGCGAATCTATTAATAAGATGAAAAAATGAGAGGAATGACGAGATGAAGGAAAATACCATAGCTGCTTTTAAGTGTGAAATCGTCCAAAAAGAATTTAAACTTGTCGGCCAAAGTATTACCGCAAACTTTCCAGACTCCTTCCCGGATGCTGCGATGAAAATTCAGATGGAATTTGAAAAAAGGAGAAGTGAAGTACCGAATGCGCGGAATAAGGAGGTGCTGTTCAGCCCTTATATGTGCAACGATATTATCGCCACCTACTTTGCATGCCTGGAAGTAGAAGAAATTGACGCAATCCCGGAAGGAATGATCGGATTTACGCTTCCCGTGACAAAGTACGCAAAAATCCAATGTTCCAATAAGACGATCGGAGAAGGGTACAATCATGTCTTCTCTTGGATGCAAGAAAATGGCTATAAGCAAAAGTGGCTCGACCGCAGCTGTCCGATAGAAATATTTTATCTTGAAGACAATGCGGAGGAAGAAGTTGTTGAAATCCTTATACCCATAATGTGATTACAAGAAGCGGCCACCCCAGAAGGGTGGCCGCCTTTTTATCTTGCACGGGCTTTCTTTCCTTTAACAATCTCCCCATCCACCGGTGTAAGGATGATTCGCCAGTAAAGGGCCTGGGAAGCCATAATGAGAAACGGCGGCATTCCAAAGCCGAACAAATACGCAAGGATCCGCATTCCCAAATGTTCGCCAAAAGTGGTTTGCATAAGGCTTGGAATATGTCTGACCCCATCTCCCATTGTAACCTCCATGATGAACAGGGGAGGGATTGTGATGACAAGGACGGTCATAAAATATTTATCAAACCACTCTGTTCCTTTTAAACGGGGGAATATTCTTTCCGCCCAAAAGCCAAATATGAAGGTGGAGACAGTCAATATAATGAGCAGGGCTTGTAAAAGCGGAATACCCTGTGCAGCCTTCATCCCGGAAAAAACCGCAAGGAAACCGGGAACAACCAACGTTCCCAGCAAAAGGAGAGGATACCACTTTTCCAATCTAAAAATGAAAGCAACGGCGATGGCTACAACAAAAAGGACAAACAGTCCAACGGTCGGAACCAAATAAGCCGGATCATAAAAAGGCATTGCGTTTACCAGGGGCAGGAAAACTGCGGACAAACCTAGTGCCCCAAATACTTGCGGCTTAAATTTATTGCCCTTCCTCCGTTTCTTTTTCCCTTTTCCGGGTTTTAAGTTTCCCCAGTCCAGCATCCTAGCAGCCCTCCATTTCGCTTAGATTGATTCTTACCTTAAATACGGATGGGTTCAAAAGATGGTTTCGTGACATGCCTAATACACAACTTAAGCCCTAGACCAATCGTAGGAAAAATGAGCTTGAATAAGCGAAGCACCAATCGTCCATCCCAGACATATGAATAGATGACACATTTTTTATGAGGAGGGTGTATGGATGTATTGGAGTTATCCTTACCATAATCCTGTTCCGGTGCCGGCTCAACAGCCGATGGACAGACAAAGAATCACCATGCAGAGGGCGAGGGAAATTGCACTTGCCCAAGTGCCCGGTCAGGTTTTGCATGTAGATGTGGAATTGGAGCACGGGGTGCTGGTATATGAAGTATACATTTTAACCCAGCAAAACAGGGTATTCGAAGTAAATGTGCTGGCGCGAACGGGCAGAATATTGAAAGTGGAAGAGGAAGATGACATGGATTGATGAGAACGGCTGCTGCGGCGGCCTTTTTTAAATGAGCGTAGTCAAACATGGAGAGTAAAAATTGGAAGGAATGGGCGGATTGCGTGATACAATGGGATTGGAGACTTTTTTAGCCCTTAAAAAGAATGAAGGTATACCATAAAGCCTTACGGTGTAAGAAAGATTAGAGTCATCCTGTAAATCTACTTGATACATAAATGGAGGAGAAAAATCTGTTGATGCATTATGAGAAATATGGCGATAGAAGTGCTCCCCTGATGGTTTTTTTGCACGGAGGAGGGGTGAGCGGATGGATGTGGGATAAACAAATCCAGTACTTCTCCCGGCACTATCATTGTATTGTGCCCGACTTGCCGGGGCACGGGAGAAGCAAAGGAGAAGAGACTTTCTCTATGAAAAGATGTGCAGAAGAGCTGATTGGCCTGGTCGAAGAAGCAGGGAAAGGAAAAAAGGTCAATGTTATAGGGTTTTCGCTGGGAGCACAAGTCACCGTTGAGATGTTGGGCATCAAGCCGGAATTGGTGGATACCGCCATCATTAACAGCGCTCTGGTAAAGCCCATGTCACTTAGAAAGTGGATCAAGCCCACGATGGCACTTACATTCCCGTTGGTCAAAAACAGGGTGTTCTCTAAACTTCAGGCGAAAGAACTCTATATCGGTGAAGAGTACTTTGAAAGGTATTACGAAGAAAGCTGCCAGATGAAACAGGGAACATTAATCAGCATTTTGGAAGAGAATATGTCGTTTGAAATTCCTGATAGTTTTGGAAAGGCAACGGCAAGAATGTTGGTGACAGTTGGGGAAAAAGAAAAAGCGATCATGAAGAAATCGGCTATGGATTTGGTGAAAAGCAATCCCCGATGCACGGGTATGATTATACCGAACGTCGGACATGGACTGTCATTCGCTCATCCTGATTATTTTAATCAGATGGTTGAAGAATGGATCCATGATGAAAGTCTGCCAAAGGAAGGCAAGCGGATAGGATAAAATGTGAATGTTATTGGGCTAATCACCATCAGAACAGGAAACCTATTGTAAAAACTGACAAAAGCATATTTCTCGTACATGCCCCCGTAATTTGCTAAACTGATGAAGGATACATTTATTTTGGAAGTCTGTATTCTAAAAAAAGTTACTATACTTTTACAATTGGGGGAATCATCATGAATATCCTGGTGGTCAAAGCAAATAACCGTCCGGACGGCGTATCGACCAAAATGTATGAAAGATTTATAGAAACGGTTAAGGACGCTGCAAACCTTAACGTGACAACATATGATGTCTTTGAAGAGGACATGCCTTATTTGGGCCAAGACCTTTTCAACGCGTTCGGCAAAGTCCAAAATGGCGGGGAATTAACAGATGTTGAAAAGCGTTTGCTTGCTGCCAAGCAGAAAGCGATGGATGCCTTATCTGCTGCCGATGTAGTGGTTTTCGCTTTCCCGCTATGGAACCTGACGATTCCGGCAAAGCTGCAAACGTTCATTGATTATGTATACGCAGCCGGATTCACGTTCAAATACGACCAAAACGGAAATCTTGTTCAGTTGATGACAGACAAAAAAGCCGTATTCCTCAATGCCCGAGGAGGATTCTACTCCACTCCCGAAGCGGCCCCGATGGAAATGGCTGTGAACTACATGCGAAACGTGGTTGGCGGGATTTTCGGCATGGATATCATTGATGAAGTCATCATCGAAGGCCATAACGCCCTCCCTCATCAAACGGAAGAAATCATTCAGGAAGGCTTGCGCAGGGTCGAGGAATCAGCTTCCAAACTGGCATATCAAACTGTTTAAAGCGAAATCTGTGTCCACCGAGGAGTTTTCTTCCTTTGTGGGCATTTTTCATTGTGCAGAAGAATTTGTTTAACGCTATTAATAAATTTGGGAATAACAAAAACCTCCGAATAAACATTTCCGTCGGAGGCTCTAAATTCAGATTTTTGCTTTTCGATAGCTGTCGTATATTTCAATCAATGTGGGAATGACGACTCCCGCTACAATCAGCCAATACAGGAATTCCAAGAAACTCGTGACTGTTGCCGGAGTAGTTTCCGTCACTTCCGCCATATAAGGAATGATCGCTTCGTTGGTCAGATGTGGGTTGCTTATAATGACGATAAACGCAATGACGCTCAACACCCGTATGACGGTATTTATGGCGGCAAGCTTCATGGTCCACTTGGCGGCCTTCCATTTATAAACGGCCAAGCCTACTTCCAGCAGGATAATGGCCGCAATGATAGGCCAGTAGGACAACAGGACCCCTTGATTGAATACGGGCATGACGAATTGAAGACCTTTCCCGTCCGTGGATTGGTACACACCGGCAAGATGATCGGCATTGAAATAAACAATAGCCCAAATAGCTGTCCAAGCCAAGCTGAATAAAACGTCTCCTTTCGAAATCGCTTTCTTCTTCGAAATCACTTGGATACTTTTCAGATCGTCCGGTGTCCATGCTTCGCCACTTTTTACTAGTGGCCGGTCGGTTTTTGCCAAGCCTATTCTTTCCATTGCGACAAAAACGATGGTGATCCAAAAGAATACTTGGATAAGCACCGTTATGATACCCGCAATCATAAGTCCGAAGGCCTTTCCAACTGCAGAAAGGATGGATTCCTCACCTGCAAATGATAGTATGCCATCGACCGTATAAATAAGGATCGTAATGAAAATCGCCCAGGGAATGGTTCTTTTCAAGGTCCAAATATAGGCGGCGTACACTTTTGGCCCGATTAAATATTGGGGTGTGTCCCGATAGCTGGCTGCAAGCTCGGCTGGATTCCCCAGTTTCGATAAAGCATGTTTTACATCATCATCAGAATAGTTTTCCGGCAGCATTTCCTCAATGGTGGACTGGAGCTCCATCGCAATATCATCCCGGTTTTTTTCAGGCAGCCTCCGTGTCACTTCATACACATAAGCCTCAATCAGAATCAACTTCCTCATCTCCTTTTAATAAGGCTTTCAGCTCTTGAGTCATCTTTTTCCATTCGTCCTTCAACTGCCCGTAAACTTCAATGCCATAGTCACTCAACACATAATATTTTCGCGGTCTGTTTTCAGACGTGTCCCAGCTGCTCGTCACAAGTTCCTGTTTCTCCAACCGGCGCAGCAACGGATACAGTGTGCTTTGTTCGATGGCCACCCCCGCTTCTTCCAGCCGCTGTACAAGCGAATAACCGTATTGGGGTGTTCGCAGCTGGCTTAAAACAGCAAGTGTAAGTGTTCCTCTTCTCAATTCTGTAGTGAATGTATGCAACAAAGAACTCATGCGTGGTCACCTCGTTTCCTCTTACTGTATATCGTACAGTATTATAATGGATATAACAATAGGCATTTGATAATATTGAAAAAATTTAGCCCTATAACAGGATGATGGACCAATGTGGTCGTTTAGCTAAATGGGGCAGCCGTTGGGTTACTGCCTTAGCGCCCAATATTTGAG